>CAXSEX010000362.1:0-5023 GCA_964236415.1 uncultured Acetobacteraceae bacterium
GGCGAGGCTCAGGCCGATGAACACGACTTCAGCCATCCGCCGCTCCTCCTGCCATGGGCGGGCTATCCCTTCAGCTTCGCGGTATCGAGGCCCTTGCCCGTGCAGAACGGCGCGCTGTCGGTTTCCCCGTAGGCCACGTAGGGCAACGGCATGATCGGCGCCTTGTAGACATCGACGATCTTGCCCTGGCCATCCGGCTGCCACTGCGCGATGCGCGGGGTGAGCCAGGTGTGCAGGTTCTGCGGCTCGATCTTCACCATCCCGCCCGGCGCCGCGAATTCCTGACCGGAGATCGCGTTGCGGATCGGGATGGGCGCCGCTTCCCCGGCCTTCGCCACCGCCTGCGCCCACAGGAACACCTGGAAATAGGAGGATTCGAGCGCATGGTGCGTCACCGCTTTCGGGTTCTTCACGTAGGCCCGGTAGCGTTCGACGAATGCCTTGTTGGTGTCGGTGTCGATGGCCATGAAATAGGGGAACGAGGTGAAGCTGCCCGCCGCGTATTCCGGCCCCATGGCCGCGATCTCGATCTCGGAGGTCACGGTGGCGCAGATCGGCAGCTTGTCCTGCGACAGCCCCTGGTTCTTGAACTCGCGGTAGAAGGCGACGACGCTGTCGCCCACGACGTTCGACAGCACCACGTCGGCGCCGGAGTTCTTGATCTTGTTGACCATGGACCCCCACTCGGAGTCGCCCAGCTCCAAGTACTCGTCGGCGATCCACTGCCCGCCGTTCTTCTCGATCAGGATCTTGCAGACCTTGGCCATTTCGCGCGGGTAGATGTAATTCGAGCCGACGATGAAGAACTTCTTCTTGCCGAGCGTGCTGATGATCCAGGGAATGAAGTTCGACAACTGCTGGTTCGGCACGGCGCCGGTGTAGACGACATTCTTGGAGCACTCGAACCCCTCGTAATACGTGGGATACAGCAGCAGGCTCTGCCGCCGCTCGAACACCGGCAGCACCGCCTTGCGGCTCGCCGAGGTGTAGCAGGCGAACACGGACGCCACCTTGTCCTGGATGACGAGCTTCGACGCCTTCTCGTTGAAGGTCTTGGGGTCCGACGCGCCGTCCTCCACGACCGCCTGCACCGGACGGCCCAGCACGCCGCCCTTGGCATTGATCTCGGAAATCGCCATCAGCGTCACGTCGTTCAGCGACTTCTCGATGATCGACAGGCCGCCCGTCTGCGAGAACAGCACCCCCACCTTGACCGGGTCGGCCGCACGGGCGGCGCGGTGGAAGAAGTATGGCGCCGCGAGCGCCCCGGCCGCGCCGATCAGGGCCGTCCGCCGTGTCGTCAAGCCTGTCGTCTCGTTCATGGGCGCGAAAAGCCTCCTGATTGTGCCAAGACGCCGGACGGGATCGTCCAGCAAGGTGCGCCGCGGGCGCGAAGAAGCCCGCATGCCTTCTGCGATTGAGGAGCAACAGGCCGCATGGCCTTGCCCGGGCAACGTCATTGGTGCCGGGGCGTGCGGGGGTCGTCCCGCCGTCATTCCCAGCTTAATCGGCGTTCCCGCGGAAGTTCAAGACCTCGTTTGCGTTGATGATCGCGTCGGCCATCTCCTCCATGCTGATCCGCTTGCTCATCGCCTGCTTGCGTAGGCTCTGGTAAGCGGCGTCCTCCGACAGGCCGTGCCCGGCCATGAGGATCGACTTGGCCCGCTGGATGCGCTGGATGCCGACCAGCTTGCGCTCCAGCTTCTGCGCCCGGCGCAGCGCGTCCTGCTGCTGCAGCCACAGGCTCCGCGCGACGGCGAGCTGGGTCAGCAGGCCGAACGGGCGCACCGGGCGCTCGATGACGGCATGGGCGCCGGCTTCCAGCACGAGCTGCAGGACCGACGGGTTCTCGTAGCCGACGACGGCGATCAGGGTGGGCGCGATCCGGCCATGGCCGCGGAACAGCCGGCGCAGCGGCTCGCGGCTGTCGTGGTCGATGGCCAGCAGGACGATGTCGGCGGCGGGCGCGACCGCTTCCGGCACCGGCCAGGCGGTGGACACGGCGCAGCCGATGCGCCGCAGGTGCTCGACCAGGCTGACGCCCTCGCTGTCCGGCGGGTGGATGACATCGACGCGCAGGCCGCGCAGGTCGCGGAGGATCTGGATCGCCACAGGCTCGACCCGGGCCTGCGGTCAGGCAGGGGGGCGGTGCACGCCGCCCGACCACTCGTCGAGCGTCTGCGTCACGCGGTACGGGTCCGGCTTGACCGGCGCCTCGGCGTTCCAGGCGACCTCGAACCGCCCGTCCGCGTTCAAGCGGGCCACGCGGGGCCAGAGATAAGTGTGGTTGTTGTCGGCGTCGATCCGCACGCGCCCTTGCGGCGCGTCGTACTCGCACCCCGCCAGCGCTGCCTGCACAAGCCCGGGATCGTCGGTGCCGGCCTGCCCGATGGCCTTCGCCGCCAGCATCACCTGGAAGTACGCCGCCTCCGCCGCCGCAGGGACCGGCGCGTCCGCGCCGAAGCGTGCCCGGTACGCCGAAACGAAGCCGGCGGCGGCCGGGCCGGGCAGGATGTCGAAAAAGGGCGCCGCGGTGACATGGCCGCAGGCGGCCTCGGCGGCCATCTCCGCCACCTCCGCCTCGCCGGTCGTGAGGCTGGCGATGGGCAGCCGGGCTGCATCGAACCCGGCCCGGTGGAAGGCGTCGTAGAACATGGCCGTCCCTTCCCCCACGACGGTTGAGAAGATGACGTCCGGCTTCGTGCGGGCGATCCCGCGGATGGCCTTGCTGAAATCCGCGGGCTGGGGTGCCAACGGCACGTAGATCTCGTCCAGCACGGTGCCGCCGGCCTGTCGGACCAGCTCGGCCATGATTCGGTTGGACTCGTAGGGATACACGTAGTTCGACCCCACGAAGAAGAACCGCTTGCCATAGGCTCCGAACAAGTACTTCGCCAATTGCATCGAGTTCTGGTTCGGCGCGGCGCCCGTGTAGACGCAATGCTTCGAGTACTCGAACCCCTCGTACAACGTCGGGTAGAACAGCAGGCCGCGGTAGGCCTCGACGAGCGGGAGCACGGCCTTGCGGGTGCTCGACATGTAGCATCCGAAGAGGAGGCGGGCACGCCCGTCGCTGAGCAGGCGCTCGGCCAACGCCGCGAACTGCTTGGGGTTGGAGGCCGGGTCGCAGATGATCGGCTCGATGGCGCGGCCGGCGATGCCGCCGGCCTCGTTGATCTGCTCGATAGCCAGCAGGGATGCGTTGAGCTGGGTCGTTTCGACCTTTGCCGTCACCCCGGTTTGCGAGCAAAGCAGGCCGAAGCGCCAGGATGGGTTCATGGAACCCCTGCCGGCCTTGGGCCGGCCCCAAGGCCTGTGGTGCCGTCGTGCGGAACTGCCACTGCGTCGTCCTTGCGGCTGGGCGCCAGGCCCGGCGCCGTTGCGCCGTGGCTTTCGCGCAATGGTGGCGGGGAGGCGCTACTTCCGGCGGGGCGCCGGGTCAACGCCGGATACGGCGCGGAAGCATGCCCCGGTTGCCAGCGCCAGCGCAAGGGACAGCCGCCCGCCGTCCGGGGCGAGCAGGCGTATCCCGGTGCCCGCCCCGTTGGGCAGCGCGGAGATGCCGGACACGCAGCCCAGGCCGTCGATCCGGGCCTGCAACGCCTTGCTGTCCCCCAGCAGCCGCCCGAGCAGGAGCACGCTGCCGGCCGCCTGGTGAGGGCCGAGCGGCGAGGCGGCGGTCCCGAGCATCGCGCCGGCGACCAGCCCGCGGTCGGTCACGCGCAGGGCGCCATCCGGGCCGCGGACAACCGCCTCGGTCTGGATGTGGTCGAACGGGGCGCCCCGGCCGCCCGGGTCGTGGCACGCGAAGCCGTCCTGGCACACCGCGGCCGCGCCCGGCCCGAGCGTCACGTCGAGCGTCGCGCGGACCGCCGCCCCCGGGAACAGCACGAGCGGGTCCGGGGCGTAGGCCAGCAGGCTGCCGCGGGCGAGAGACAGCCGCACGCCCACCGCCGCGGGCCGGCCGCGGCAGTCGTGGACCACCGTGGCCGACTGCGTGGTGACGAAGGCCGCAGCCCCCTCCCCCATCGTGACGGACAAGCCGAGGCGCTCCCCGCTGTAAACGCCGCCGGACGCGGATTGCAGGTAAAGCGTCGCCAAGTCCGGCCGCCCGGGATCGAGATGGAACGGCCGCGTCACGTGGAACGGGTAAGGCACGTGCTGGCGCAGCAGGGCGGTGCGCCCGCCCGCGACGGCAAAGGCGAGCGTCGCCTCGACGCCCGCCTCAGCGGTCAAACAAGACTGCGCGGCACAGGCCGTCAGCCACGGCCGCGACCCCTGCCCCGCCCCGCGCGTCGGTGGCCGCCACGGGGCGCCCGTCCCGGACTGCGCCGGCCTCGGCGAGCATGAGCGGCAGGTCAACGCCCACGTACGGCGCGAGATCGACCTTGTTGACCACCAGCAGGTCGCAGCGCAGCACGCCGGGTCCGCGTTTGCGCGGGATGTCGCCGCCGCCGGCCACGTCGATCACGAAGATCCACCAGTCCACGAGGTCGAGCGAGAAGGTCGAGGCGAGGTTGTCGCCGCCGGATTCGTAGATCAGCAGGTCGAGGCCGGGCCAGCGCCGCTCCAGCGTGTCACCCGCCACGATGTTGAGCGTCGGATCCTCGCGGATCACCGTATGGGGGCACGCGCCCGCCTCCACGGCTGCGACGCGCCGCGGGTCGATCAGGCCGGACCGGCGCAGGCGCTCGGCGTCCTCCTCCGTCACCAGGTCGTTGGTGACGACCGCCAGGTCGATGCCGCGCGCCGTCAGCACGGGGATCAGCGCCTCGATCAGCGCGGTCTTGCCGGAGCCGACGGGGCCGCCGATGCCGATGCGCGCCGCGGTCATCGCAGCATGTACCGCCGCGCGAGCGGCAGCTCGGCGGCGGGTTCGCAGGTGGCGAGCACGCCGTCCACGTAAACATCGAAGGTCTGGGGATCGACGCGCATGTCGGGGCAGGCGTCGTTGCGCAGCATGTCCGCCTTGCGCAAGCCGCGCGTGCCGCCGGCCGGAAGCAGCGCCTTGTGCAGGCCAAGC
>CAXSEX010000363.1:0-5011 GCA_964236415.1 uncultured Acetobacteraceae bacterium
CGTCGAGGCGATATGCGATGTTGAAGTGATGAAACAACACGAGAAGAATCGAGATGCCTCGGATCAAGTCGATCCGCTGGTCACGCAGGCCGACGCTCATACCATGCACTCACGAAGCCGAGAGTGTTCTACAGCGAACGAGGCGGGTTGGCGACGGCGAATTGTCTCTTTGGACATCCCCGCAACAGGGGCTAATTGCTATCAGGTGGCTAACGATCAAACCAAATCAATGCTGATTGCGTGCGGAGCCAAAGCAGCGTTCAATACCAGAATGCCCGACCGTTTGCTCCCGACTGCGCCCCCGGCCGTCCGGTCCTACTGGCGGCCGTCCCTTGCCGCCGCCGTGCTCGGCGCCGCCGCACTTGCCCTCGCAACCCAAGCCGGCCCGCACGACCCGGAGCTTGCCACCCTGCTGCGCTTCATGGCCGTCGTGAAGGCCGCGATGGCGCTCGGCGCCGCAGTCTTGGTGGGATGGCGGTTCGGCTCGCCGGTGCGTCCCACGGCGGCCCTGGGCTACGTCGCCGGGGCGTCCAGCATGGCCGGCGGCGCCGGGCTGATCTGGCAACTCGGCCATATCGGGACCGGCGCCCTGCTGGTGCATGGCGGCCTCCTGGCGCTGGCCGGCCTCGCCTGGCTGGACCGGGCCGGGTGGGATCAGGCGGCCAGCGCCCTTTCCGTGTCCATGCGCTCCAGGCGCAGCGCCTGGCCGGGCACGGCGATCAGGACCCCGCCGCGTGGCACCTCGCGCCAGCGGCTGCGGTCCTCGTCGATCGGCTCCGACACCAGCAGCAGCCCGGCCGCGCCGTCCTTGTAGTACAGCGTCGGCGGCTGCGCGTCGCAGGCCCAGCGGAACGCCCACAGCGTGTGCCCGTCCGTGAGCGTCGCGGTGAAGCGCAGCGGCTCCTCGATGCCTGCGTCCCGCATGTGCGCCTTTACGTCCCGCAGCGTCGCGGCCAGGGCGCCGATGGGGTCGCGCTCCAGCCCGCGGGCGAACGCTGCCAGGAAGATCGCCTCGCTGTCCGTCGTGCCGGCCCGCGCGGGGTAGAGCGCGTCCGGGATCATCGCCTCCACCCGGCGGCGCACGCAGGCCCAGCCGCCGATCTGGCCGTTGTGCATGAACAGGTGCCGCCCCTGGGCGAACGGGTGGCAGTTGGCCCGGCTGGTCGCCGTGCCCGTCGCGGCCCGGACATGGGCGAAGAACAGATGGCTGCGCACCTGGCCCGCAATGCTGAGCAGGTTCTCGTCCGACCAGGCCGGCCGCACCTCCCGATACAGGCCGGGCGTTTCCCGCTCCCCGTACCAGCCGACGCCGAAGCCGTCGCCGTTGGTTTCCGTCTTCGCCTCCGCCGCGTGCAGCGATTGGTGGATCAGGCTGTGACAGGGTGCTGCCACCAGGGTTTCCAGCAGGATCGGCTCGCCTTGGAACGCGAGGAAGCGGCACATCGGGCACCTCCGTGAGATGACCGACAGGTTACAGGCGGTGCGCACGGTGCAGCAAGGATAAGGTGATCCAGGCCCCGCGATCCCGGCCGCGGATTGACACGGCCCCGCGCGGAGACAAAAACCGCGGCACTTGTGAGGAAATGGTCAATGCCGGTCCACGCCTTCATCTTCCCTGGCCAGGGCAGCCAAGCCGTCGGCATGGGCCGCGACCTGGCCGCAGCCTTCGCCCCCGCCCGCGAGGTGTTCGGCGAGGTGGACGAGGCGCTGAAGCAGAAGCTGTCCAAGCTGATGTTCGAGGGGCCAGCGGAATCCCTGACGCTGACGGAGAACACCCAGCCGGCGCTGCTGGCCATGTCGATGGCCGTGCTGCGCGTCATGGAAGCGGAGGGCGGGTTCCGCCTCCCGGACAAGGCCGTGCTGGTGGCAGGGCACAGCCTCGGCGAGTACAGCGCGCTGGCCGCGGCGGGCAGCCTGGCGCTGAGCGACGCGGCGCGGCTGCTGCGCCGCCGGGGCGCCGCCATGCAGGACGCGGTGCCGGCCGGCGAAGGCGCGATGGCGGCGCTCCTGGGCACGGAGCTTGAGGCGGCGGAAGCGATCTGCGCCGATGCCGCCGTGCTGGTGCGGGAGGACGGGACGGAGGAGCGCCAGGTGGTCGAGGCGGCGAACGACAACGGCGGCGGCCAGGTGGTGATCTCCGGCCACCGCGCCGCGGTGGAGCGCGCGGTGGAACTGGCCCGCGCGCGCGGCGTGCGCCGGGCGATGCTGCTGCCGGTGTCGGCGCCGTTCCATTGCGCGCTGATGGCGCCGGCCGCCGACGCGATGGCGGATGCGCTGGGAAGCGCAAGCCTGCGCGCGCCCGAAGTGCCGCTGGTCGCGAACGTTTCGGCGGAGCGCGCGACGGACCCCGGCGAGATCCGCGGCCTGCTGGTGCGCCAGGTGACGGGCACCGTGCGCTGGCGGGAAAGCGTGCTGGCCTGCACGGCAATGGGCGTGGACAGCTTCATGGAACTCGGCGCCGGCAAGGTGCTGTCCGGCCTGGTGCGCCGGATCAGCCCGGACAGCGCCGCCACCCCCGCCGGGACGCCCGCGGAGATCGAAGCCATGCTGAGGCTGCTGTGAGCGGCATGTTCCGCCTGGACGGCAAGGCGGCGCTGGTGACGGGCGCCTCGGGCGGCCTGGGCGCCGCCATTGCCCGGGTGCTGCACGCGCAGGGCGCCCAGGTCGCGCTGTCCGGCACGCGGACCGACGCGCTGGACGCCTTGGCGGCGGAGTTGGGGGAGGGCGCCCACGTGTGCCCGGCGGACCTGCGCGACCCGGCTGCCGCCGACGCGCTGCTGGCGGCGGCGGAGGCGGCGTGCGGGCCGGTTGACATCCTGGTGAACAACGCCGGGCTGACCCGGGACACCCTGGCGCTGCGCATGAAGGACGCGGACTGGCAGACGGTGCTGGACGTGGACCTGTCCGCGCCGTTCCGCCTGGCGCGCGCGGCGCTGCGCGGCATGGTGCGCCGGCGCGGCGGGCGGATCATCGGCATCGGCAGCATCGTGGGCCACACCGGCAACCCGGGCCAGGCCAACTACGCCGCCGCCAAGGCCGGGCTGGCCGGCATGACCAAGGCGCTGGCGCAGGAGGTGGGCAGCCGCGGCATCACGGTGAACCTGGTGGCGCCGGGCTTCATCGAAACGCCGATGACCGGCGCGCTGTCGGCGGAGCAGCGGGCGAAGCTCACGGGCGCCATCCCGCTGGGCCGGATGGGCCGGCCCGCGGACGTGGCGGCGGCGGTGCTGTACCTGGCGTCCGAGGAGGCCGCCTGGGTGACGGGCGCCACGCTGCACGTGAACGGCGGGATGGCGATGCCCTGATATTCTTGGCCCGGCTGCCGCGGCACTTGCCTTGGCGGTTGGCCAGAAACCATGCTAAGCGGCGCCACGCTTCGTACGGGCGATCCTATACGGGAGCAGGCCTGCTTTGTCCGCCCACAGCAATCGACCCAGAGCAACCGACGACGACCGAACAGTTGACAGGAACCGAGGACAAGATGAGCGAGATCGCCGACAAGGTTAAGAAGATCGTGGTGGAGCACCTGGGCGTTGAGGAGGGCAAGGTGACCCCGGAAGCGTCGTTCATCGACGACCTGGGCGCCGACAGCCTCGACACGGTTGAGCTGGTGATGGCCTTCGAGGAAGCGTTCAGCGTCGAGATCCCGGAAGACGCCGCCGAGAAGATCAGCACGGTCAAGGACGCGATCGACTTCATCGAGAAGCAGAAGGCGGCCTAAGCCGGCGAAAACTGCCTGGGAGGGCGACGCAGATGAGTGTGGCAATGCGCCGGGTGGTCGTCACAGGCATGGGCATCGCGTGCCCGCTGGGCGTGGGCGTGGAGAACGTGTGGAAGCGCCTGATCGCCGGGGAAAGCGGCATCAAGGCCATCCAGTCCTTCGACACGTCGGAGCTGACGGCCAAGATCGCCGGGCAGGTCCCGGTCGGCACCCGCGCGGAGGGCAAGCTCGACATCGGCGAGTGGATCCCCGTCAAGGACCAGAAGAAGATGGACCGCTTCATCCACCTCGCGCTGGTCGCCGCCACCGAGGCGGTGGAGGACAGCGGCTGGGTCCCGCCGGACGAGGACGCGCGCTGCGCCACGGGGGTGATGATCGGGTCCGGCATCGGCGGGCTTGGCACGATCTACGAGGCGTCGGTGCTGGTGGCGCAGGGCAAGTCGCGCCGGCTGTCGCCGTTCTTCATCCCCTCGGCGCTGATCAACCTGGCCTCCGGCCATGTGTCCATCAAGTACGGCTTCAAAGGCCCCAACCATTCCGTCGTCACCGCTTGCGCCACCGGGGTGCACGCCATCGGCGACGCCGCCCGGCTGATCGGCCTGGGCGACGCCGACGTGATGGTAGCGGGTGGCGCGGAGGCCGCGGTGAACCCGCTCGGCATGGCCGGGTTCTGCGCCAGCCGCGCCTTGTCCACCGCCTTCAACGACCGGGCCGCCGCGGCGTCCCGCCCTTGGGACCGCGACCGCGACGGCTTCGTTATGGGGGAGGGCGCCGGGGTCGTCGTGCTGGAAGAACTGGACCACGCCCACGCCCGCGGCGCCAAGATCTACGGCGAGGTCGGCGGCTACGGCATGTCCGGCGACGCCCACCACATCACCGCCCCGGCGGACGGGCACGAGGGCGCTTTCCGCGCCATGCGGAACGCATTCCGCAACGGGGGCGCCGACCCGGGCGACGTTCAGTACGTGAACGCGCACGGCACCAGCACGCCTTTGGGCGACGACCCGGAACTGGAAGCGGTGGAGCGGTTCTTCGGCGACGCCGCGAAGGGCCTGGCCATGTCGTCCACCAAGTCTGCCACCGGGCACCTGCTGGGCGCGGCCGGGGCGATCGAGTCGATCTTCTCCCTCCTCGCGATCCGCGACGGTGTGGTGCCGCCGACGCTGAACCTGGAGGAGCCGAGCCGGGCCAGCGTGATCGACCGGGTGCCCTTGGTGGCGCAGGAGCGCCGGGTGGACGTGGCGCTGTCCAACAGCTTCGGCTTCGGCGGCACCAACGCCAGCATCCTGT
>CAXSEX010000364.1:0-5000 GCA_964236415.1 uncultured Acetobacteraceae bacterium
CGCCCATTTCGGGATACTTCTTCACCCCGCGCCCTGCATACCGCGGCCACTCGGCCTTGTCGGGAAACATCTCATGTTTCCAACCCCGCCCATCCTCCCATTGGGTGCCGGGCGCGACCTCGAACGGTCCCATGTCGGGAGTGACATCGACGCCTGTGAGGTTGAAAGCCAGCGAGGTGATGCGCCGGCCCTCGTAGCTGTCCGGCGGCGAGGGGAAGTCCCGGTGCCAGGGCTGGTTCTTGGCACCCTGGAACGGGGTGTCGAAGCCGACCTCGACGATCTCGTACCGCGGCCCGAGCACGGCCTCGCACATCGCGACAACCCAAGGATGGGTCGCAAGGCCCACGAAGCCCTGCAATTCCTGCGGATGCACCTCGACATACCAGCGCCGCGGCCCACGGCCGACCGCACCGCCCGGGCGCTGGATGGCGGCCCAGAAGGCGGTCATCATGTCCTCTCGCATCTGCTCGACCCAGGCGCGCGGGAACGCGCCCTTGAGGCCGGTGACGCCGTCGCGCATGAGGGTCGCGACCGCACCCTCCACATTGGCTTGCAGTGCCGCTTCAGACATCGGAGGCTCCGTTTCCTTTGCCGCCCAGGATATCCGCTGCGCCTGCCGTCGTCACGTCCGACGCACCTCGGCCCCGCCGGCCCCGCACCACCTGCCGCCCGACCGCCGCCCCCACCAGCGCCAGCGCCGGCCCGCCCGTGGCCCAGCCCGGCGCCTGCGCCACCAACTCGTCCAGCGTGCCGCGCAGCACCCGCTGCGCTGGCCTGCCGCCGCGCTCGATCAGCGCCGCCGGGGTCGCGGGGTCGAGGCCGGCCAGCAGCAGCCCGTCGCGCAGCGCCGGCAGGCTGTCGAGGCCCATGTACACCGCCAGCGTCCCGCCCCGGGCCAGCACGGCGAAGTCGAGGTCCAGCGCCCCCCGCACCAGGTGCCCCGTTGCCAGCGTCAGCGTGCGCGCCTCGTCCCGGTGGGTCAGCGGGATGGCGGCGCCTGCGGCGCAGGCCAGCGCCGCGGTGACGCCGGGCACGATCTCGAACGCGACGCCGGCGGCGGCCAGCGCCTCCGCCTCCTCCCCGCCGCGGCCGAACACCAGGGGATCACCGCCCTTGAGGCGAACCACCTTGCGCCCTTCCTGCCCCAGCCGGACCAGCAGGGCGTTGATCTCCTCCTGCGGCATCGAGTGCGCGGCGCGGGACTTGCCGACTTCGATCCGGTCGGCGTCGCGGCGGGCCATGTCCAGCACCTCCGTCGTCACCAGCCGGTCATGCACGATCACGTCGGCCTCGCCCAGCAGCCGCTGCGCCCGGATCGTCAGCAGGTCCGCGGCGCCGGGTCCCGCGCCCACTAGATAGACGATGCCTGCCGGGTCCGCGCCGCCCTCGATCTCCCGCCGCAGCTCCTGGTCCGCGGCGTCGTCCTCCCCTGCCAGCACCAGGTCCGCGACCCGGCCGCCCAGCGCGCGTTCCAGCACCCGGCGGCGCTGCGCCACGTCCGGCAGGCGGCGGCGGATGTCTTCTTTGTAGCGGTCGGCCAGCGCGGCGAGGCGGCCGAACGCCGGGGGCACCATCGCCTCGATCCGGGCACGCAGCAGCCGGGCCAGCACCGGGGCGGCGCCGCCGGAGGACACCGCGATGCTGATCGGCGCGCGGTCGATGACGCTCGGCGTGATGTAGCTGCACAAGGCGGGGCGGTCCACAATGTTGACCGGGATGCCGCGCGCCTGCGCCGCCGCCGACAGCGCCTCCAGATCCTCGTCCGGCGCGTCCGCGCCGATGGCGAGCGCGCAATCATCCAGAAGATGGGCATCGAGCAGCGCCGGGTCGAACCGCGCCGCCGTCGCGACCGCCGCGTCGGCCCGGCGCAGCGCCTCGGCCTTGCGCGTGGCCGCCTCTCCTTCCCCAACGACGAGGACACGGCGGCCGGTCAAGGACAGGAAGATCGGGAAATACTGCATGGCTCCAAAGTCGAGGCTTCCCTGTGCTGCGGCAAGGTGTTCAAAGCGGCGTCGTGAAGGTCGTGGAAGTCACCAACGTCGATTTCTCGCTCCGGCACTTCCTGTTGCCGCTGATGCAGGCGGCGCAGGCGCGCGGGCACGAGGTGCTGGGCGTCTGCGCGGACGGGCCGCTCTTGGCGGATGTGGAAGCCGCCGGGCTGCGCACCGTGCCGCTGCCGATGGCGCGCAGCCTGTCGCCGCGGGCGCAATGGCGCGCGCTGCGGGCCATGGTGACGCTGTTCCGGGCGGAGCGTCCGGACATGGTGCACGCCCACATGCCGATCAGCGGCGTGCTGGCCCGGCTCGCCGCGCGCATCGCAGGCGTCCCCCGAGTGGCATATACCTGCCACGGCTTCCTGTTCAACCAGCCGGGGCCGCCGTGGCGCCGGGCGCTGGGCTTGGTCACCGAATGGATCGGCGGGCGGCTCACCGACATCACACTCACCGTGTCCACGGAAGAGGCCGCCGATGCCCGGCGCCTGTGGATCGCGCGGCGGGCCGTGCCGGTGGGCAACGGGCGCGACCCCGCCCGGTTCCGCCCGAACCCCGCCGCCCGCGCCCGGGTGCGGCGGATGCTGGGCGTTTCGGATGAGGCGGTCGTCGTGGTGATCGTCTCCCGCCTGGTGCGGCACAAGGGCTACCCGGAGCTGCTGCTCGCCATGCGCGACGTGCCGGGGGCGGAGCTGTGGGTGGTGGGCGACCGCCTGCCCTCCGACCACGGCGCGGACCTGGAACCGCTGTTCGCCGCGAGCGGCCTCGGCCTGCGCCTGCGCCGGCTCGGCTACCGCGCGGACGTGGCAGACGTGCTGGCGGCGGCGGACATCTTCACCCTGCCCAGCCACTTCGAGGGCCTGCCCATGTCGGTGATCGAGGCCATGCTGACCGGCCTGCCCGTGGTCGCGACCGCGATCCGCGGCCCGCGCGAGCAGGTAGTGGACGGGGAAACAGGGTTTCTCGTGCCGCCCGCGGCGGTGGCGCCGTTGGCTGCCGCCCTCCGGCGCCTCGTGGAGGACCCGGCGCTCCGGGCGCGCATGGGCGCGGCCGGGCGGGCGCGGGCCGTGGCGCTTTATGACGAAACCGCCGTGCTGGCGCGCACGCTGGACCTGCTGGGCTTGTAGCGGTATGGGGCGGCATGGCCCCCCTCCGCATCCGGCGCGCGCTGATCTCCGTTTCCGACAAGGCCGGGCTGCTGCCGCTGGCTGGCGCCCTCGCGGCGCAGGGGGCCGAGATCCTGTCCACCGGCGGCTCCGCCCGGGTGCTGCGGGAGGCAGGCGTCACGGTGACGGAGGTAGCCGACCACACCGGCTTTCCCGAAATCCTGGACGGCCGGGTGAAGACGCTGGTGCCGCAAATCCACGGCGGTATCCTGGGCCGCCGCGACGTGCCGGAACACCTGGCGCAGATGGAGCGGCACGGCATCGCGCCCATCGACCTCGTGTGCGTGAACCTTTACCCGTTCGAGGCAACCGTCGCCGCCGGCGGCGCCCCCGCCGAGTGCGTCGAGAACATCGACATCGGCGGCCCCGCCCTGATCCGCGCCGCCGCCAAGAACCACGACCACGTCGCGGTCCTGACCGACCCGGCGCAATACGACGCCCTGCTCGGCGAACTCATGGAGCACGGCGGCACCACGCAGGCCCTGCGTCTCCGCTTGGCCGGCGAGGCTTACGCCCGCACCGCCGCCTATGATGCCGCCATCGCCGGCTGGTTCGCCCGCGACGAGCCGTTCCCGACGCGCCTCACCCTGTCCGGCACCCTGCGCCAAACCCTCCGCTATGGCGAGAACCCGCATCAGCAAGCAGCTTTCTACGTCCACGGCGCGCGGCCCGGCGTCGCCACCGCCGCGCAGGTCCAGGGCAAGGCGCTGTCCTACAACAACCTGAACGACACCGACGCCGCCTTCGAGTGCGTCGCCGAGTTCGACGAACCCGCCGTGGTCATCGTGAAGCACGCCAACCCCTGCGGCGTCGCCACCGCCGGCACGACGGCGGAAGCCTGGGACTTGGCGCTGCGCTGCGACCCTGTTTCGGCCTTCGGCGGCATCGTCGCGCTGAACCGCCGGCTCGATGCCGAAACGGCCGAGCGCATCGCCGCCGTGTTCACGGAGGCGATCATCGCCCCGGATGCCGACCCCGGCGCCCGCGCCGTCCTGGCCCGCAAGAAGAACCTGCGCCTGCTGCTGACCGGCGGCCTGCCGGATCCGGCGGCACCCGGGATCGCGGTCCGCAGCGTTTCGGGCGGGTTCCTGGCGCAAGGGCGCGACGCCGGGCGCATCGACCCGGCGGCGCTCCGCGTCGTGACCCGGCGCGCGCCCACGCCCGCGGAGCTGGCCGACCTCCTGTTCGCCTTCCGGGTCTGCAAGCACGTCAAGTCCAACGCCATCGTGTATGCCAAGGGGCTTGCCACAGTCGGCATCGGCGCCGGGCAGATGAGCCGGGTGGACAGCGCCCGCATCGCCGCCTGGAAGGGTTCCGAGGCCGCCCGCGCCGCCGGGCTGGGCGAGGCGCTGACCCGGGGCAGCGTCGTGGCGTCCGATGCGTTCTTCCCCTTCGCGGACGGGCTAGAGGCTGCGGTCGCCGCCGGCGCCACGGCGGTGATCCAGCCGGGCGGGTCGATGCGGGACCTGGAGGTGATCGCGGCGGCGGACGCGGCGGGGGCGGCGATGGTGCTGACGGGCATCCGCCACTTCCGGCACTGAGGGCTGCCGCGCGGAGCCAGTGCCCGGTGCGTGTGCCCGGGCACTGGCCCGCCCTGTTCAGCCGATGGCGGACGGACGCGACAACTGGATGGAGGCCGCCTGCGCCGCCGCGTTGCTGGTGGACGCGAAAGCGTCCGGCGCGTAGCTGCCGGCCATGTGGATCACGTCCGTCACCGCGGCGCCGGTCGCCTGATCCTGCGTGAACAGCGTCCGGAACACCAGCCGGGCGCTCTGTACCCACGCCGTCAGCCTCGACCAACCGCTCGCCCTCGGCTCGGCGTAATCAGAACCGAATGGCCCTG
>CAXSEX010000365.1:0-4985 GCA_964236415.1 uncultured Acetobacteraceae bacterium
TGCGGGATGGGGCGGTGAAGCTGTCGGCGGGGAAGAAGCAGCACCGGTTGGTGCGGGTCATTCTGTAGGACTACGTGGCAGAGCGTGAAGACAGCAGCGTTTCGGTTTTAGATTCGGCTCCCGGCCCCAAGAGGCGTTCTCTATCCATGAACGCAGCTTCCCAAATCCGAAGTATAATTCGAGCGGACCCGCTTCGCTGGCATATCCTCGGCGTGGTGCGTGCCTTGCGTCTGCCGGACTGCTGGATTGGAGCAGGCTTCGTCAGGAATGCCGTCTGGGATCACCTGCATCAACGCCCTCATGCGTTGCTGGACGGTGATGTCGATGTGATCTGGTATGATCCCCGGCAGACTGACCCTGCTGAGGACAGGAGACATGAGGCCGCGCTTCGGGCGGCAGAGCCATCCATACCCTGGTCGGTGAAGAATCAGGCACGGATGCACGCGCGCAACGGTGACGCCCCCTATGCCTCAGCCACCGAGGCAATGCGGTGCTGGCCCGAAACCGCGACGGCAATCGCCGTCAGGCGGAACGACGAGGAAGGCTGCGAGATTGCAGCACCCTTCGGATTGAACGACCTCCTGAGCCTGACTTTGCGGCCGACGCCACCTTTTGCCCGGGAAAAACGTCACATCTACGAGCAACGTCTGCGGACCAAGCAATGGGCCGCGGCATGGCCCTTGCTGAAGGAAGCGGAAACGTAGGTCTGCTCCTTACCAGTTTCGGCAATTTGAAATGAGGCTCTTGTCTGCCGCCCAGGGGAGGAAATTCGATTGAGGCAGCATCGCAACGTGCGTCACGGTTCGGCAGCGGCCATCAGCCTCGTCAAGCCGAGCCTGGACCGGCTTCCCGGTTATGTGGCAGCCCTGGAAGCCGGCTGGTCGCCCAATACAACCCGAGACGTCAGTGGGGAACAACTTGCCGCAATCCAGAAAGACGCGGATGAGTTCCTGTGCGGCTTGACGGAGCACGAGGGCCGCACCGTGATGCTCGGCGACGGCAGCGAAGTTCCGCGCCTACCCGGCTCGGTGTTCTGGATTTGGGACGGCGAGTTCTGCGGCGCCATCAACTTCCGCTTCGTCCCGGGCACGCTCGACCTGCTGCCGCATGTCTCCGGCCATGTCGGCTATGCGGTCGTGCCGTGAAAGCGGGAGCGCGGCTACGCCACGCAGGCGCTTGCCTTGCTGCTGCCGGTTGCACGGGAAGCTGGGCTGCCACGCATGCTGATCACCTGTGATGCGAGCAACGCCGCCTCGCGCCGGGTCATCGAGGCGAATGGCGGCATCGCCGCGGGCAGCGCGCCTCATCCAGACCAGCCCGATGCGCATAAGCTGCTGTTCTGGATCGACGCCATCACCTGAACGTATTCACGGTCCATGCCGTTGATTGCATGTGGGATGACAGGTCCATTGCCCTCCATCGGTGCGGGACCTACGGCGGCGAGGACCGAGCCACACCGAGCCGGTCATTACGGACTTTGGTTGCCTCAACGCCCCACCGCCGTCCCCTCCCGCCGCGGATCAGCCCCGCCCTCCAACCCGCCTGGCACCACCTTGATCAGGCTCAACCCGCTCGTCAGCACCGACGGCGAGTCCGGGATGCTCCACCCCAGCGCCGTCAGGTCCGGGATCAGGCTCCGCACATCGAACGGCCCGATCAGCCCGGTGGTCCCCGCGGGCGCGCCGCCGGGCTGGCCCGGCGGGATGCTGTCGGGGAACAGCGACTCCAACGTCGTCTGCCCCGTGTTGTTGTTCTGGAAATGCGCCTGGTTCGCCGCCTGCTGCGGGTCGAGGCCGAAATCGAGCATCGCGACCACGGCCTGCGTCGTGGTGCCGATGATGGACGCGCCGCCGGGCGAGCCGGCGACGAAGGCGGGCTTGCCGTCCGCCGTGAACACGACCGTCGGCGTCATCGCGCTGCGCGGGCGCTTGCCGCCCTGCACCCGGTTGGCGATGGGCGCGCTGTCGGGGCCGGGGTCGAAGGAAAAGTCGGTCAGCTCGTTGTTCAGGATGAACCCGTCCACCAGGCGGTTGTTGCCGAACGGGCTTTCCACCGTGATGGTCTGCGACACGACGTTGCCGAAGCGGTCGATGATCGAGACGTGGCTGGTGCCGCCGAAGCGCGGCGGGGTGGCGTCGGCGGTGCCGGCCGCACCGACCGAGGGAGGCGTGCCGGCGGCGGCCAGGCCCGGCGCCAGCGGCCCCGTCGTCAGCAGCGCCGCCCGCGACGCGATGTAATCCGGGTCGGTCAGCCCGGCCGTGGGCACCGGAACGTAGGCCGGGTCGGCCACGTACAGGGTGCGGTCGGCAAAGGCCAGGCGGTTCGCCTGCAGGAAGGCGTGGACCGTCTGCACGTCGTTCGGCCCCAGCGCGGCCAGGTCCACGTGGCTGAGCATGCCCAGGATCTGCAGCTCGGCGATGCCGCCGGCGGAGGGCGGCCCCATGCTGCACACGACGTAAGCGCGGTAAGGCCCGCAGACCGGGGTGCGCTCGATGATCCCGTAGTTGTCCAAATCGGCAAGCGTCAGGGACCCGGCGCCGCCGGCGCGGGTGTCGGACGCGACCGTGCTCACGATGTCGCGGGCGACCGGCCCCCGGTAGAACGCCTGCGGCCCGAGAAAGGCGACGCGCGCCAGCACCTGCGCATAGGCCGGGTTGCGCAGCACGGTGCCGGCCGGCTTGCCGCTGCCGTCGGGGTTGAGGAAATAGGCGCGCGCGTTGTCGTCCTGCGCCAGGATCGCCTTGTAGCTGTCGATGGACGCGGCCATGCGCGGGCTGATGGCGAAGCCCCGGATCGCCAGCTCGATGGCCGGCAGCAGCACCGCCGCGAGCGGCTTCGACCCGTACTGGCGCGACACCGTGTCCCACAGCTTCACCGTGCCCGGCACCCCCACGGAGCGCCCGCTGAACACCGCCGTGTTGAAGTCGAGCGCCTGGCCGGCGGCGTTGTAGAAGTAGTAGCCGTTCGCCACCGCCGGCGCCGCTTCCCGGGCGTCGAAGCTCGTCACCTTCCGGGTCGCGGCGTCGTAGTACACCATGAACCCGCCGCCGCCGATGCCGGTCGCCTGCGGCTCGGTGAGGCCCAGCACCGCCTCCACCGCGATGGCCGCGTCGATGGCGTTGCCGCCGGCCCGCAGCACCCGGGCGCCGGCCGCGGAGGCGAGCGGGTTGGCGCTCACCACCATCTCCTGGGTGGTCGTGGCCTTGGTGCGCAGCGTGAGCTGCGCCGCCGCCGGGCTGGCTGCGGCAACCGCCAGGGCGGCCAGCGCCAAAAGTGTTTTCATATGCCCCGATCCTTGTTCAAGCGCCCATCTTGCCGGCGAAGTCTTGCATGTCGGATGCCACGATGTCCCATTCGCCGTCCGGCGCGAAGTCCCGGGCCTGGTGCGGCCCGTACTCGGTGGGGCGGGCGATGAAGCCGGTGCGCAGGCCCAGGCGCTGCGCCGCCGCGAGGTCCAAGTTGTGCGCGGCGCACAGCATGACATGCGCCGGGTCGAGCGCCAGCAGTCCGCAAGCGCCGAGGTAGGTCTCGGTGTCCGGCTTGTAGTGCCGGAACACCTCCGCGCACAGCACGAGGTCCCAGGGCAGGCCCCGGGCGCGGGCCATATCGACCAGCAGGGCCACATTGGCATTGGACAGCGGGCTGAGGACGTGTTGCCGCCGCAGCCGGACAAGGCCCGGCACGCTGTCCGGCCACGGATGGAGACGGTGCCAGCCGAGGTTGATCCACTCCATGTCGGCAGGGCTTTGGCCCACGAGGCCGAAGCGCGGCGCCAGCTCCGCGAGGCTGGCCCGGTGCAGCGCATCGAGGTTGGTCCACGGCAGCTCGCCCCGGCGCACCCGGTCCATCGACGGCATGTAGGCCCCGCGCCAGGCATCCACGAGACCGGGCCAATCCACCGCAAGCCCCCGTGCGTCGCCCCAGGCCCCCAACTCCCCGATCAGGCTGCCGCGCCAGTCCACCACGGTGCCGAACACGTCGAACAGGATCGCGCGCACATCCATCGCAAATGCCTCCCAAGTTCACGCTTCTTTGGGGCCAGGCCGCCGCCTAGTTGAACATCCGGAACAGGCCTCGCAGGAAGCCCGGCGTCAAGGCCGAGAGCGGGTTCACCGACACCGCGGGGTCGGCCAGCGGCCCGCGAAGCGCGTAGTTGACCGCGAACAGCCCGCCGCCCTGCTCCGCGCTGAACAGCCGGCCCAGCAGCGGGATGCGCCCCAGCGCCGAGTTCAGCGCATAGGCCGGCACGACCGTGCCTTGGATGTCGAGCGTCTTGCGCGTCGCATCGACCCGGCCCCGCGCGGTCAGGCCCAAGGACGCGCTGAACGCCTGCGCGTCCGTCAGCTCCAGCACGTCGCCGTCCCCGCGGAACGGGGCGCTGCGCTGCGTGAAGGAGAGGCACGGCCCGCTCATCGCCTCGCCGATGCCGTAGATCGTGAGCGCCTGCAGCAGCTTGCCCACCGCCGGGGCATCGCGGACGGAGAACTGCCGCAAATCCGCCGTGCCCGACAGCACGGACACGGGAGCGCCGTCGTCAAAATGCGCATCGACGGCAAGCTGCCCGCCATCCACGGTTGTCAGCACGCCCAGCGCCCGCAGCAGCGCCCCGCCATCCGCCGCGCGCAGGCTGACCTCGCGCCCGCTGCCCTGCGGCTTGATGCTGGCCTGCAGCCGCTCCGGCCCGGCAGACTGCGCTTGCAGCGCGCGCAGGCGGCGGCCGTCGCTTTCGGCATGGGCGGTGACGGTGGCGAGGCTCCGCCCTTCGGCCAGCAGCACCCGGTCGAAGGCCGCGTCTGCGACCCAAGGCGCGTCGTGGTTGGCGGTGCCCTTCGGCGGCCCCAGCTTGCCGGCGAGCAGGCCAGACAGGTCGAGTGCCGCGCCGGTCAGCTTGGCGCGGACCGGTTGGCCCGGCGCGTCCGGGAATTGAACCTCGCCGCGCGCCTGCGTCGCCCCCAGCAGGATCGGGTCCAGCACCAGGAGGGCCG
>CAXSEX010000366.1:0-969 GCA_964236415.1 uncultured Acetobacteraceae bacterium
CTGGAGAGGTCTCGGAGATCAACAACCGCGCCGTGGTCGAGATCAACGGCGTGCGGGACCGGCTGCGCGTGCTGCTGGTGTCCGGCGAGCCGCACGCCGGGGAGCGCACCTGGCGCCGCCTGCTGAAAGCCGACCCGGCGGTGGACTTGGTTCACTTCACCATCCTGCGCCCGCCCGAGCGCGACGACATGACGCCGCTGAACGAGTTGGCGCTGATCGCTTTCCCGGTGCGGGAGCTGTTCCAGGTCAAGATCCGCGACTTCGACCTGATCATCCTGGACCGTTTCCAGAACCGCGGCATCCTGCCGCCCACCTACCTGCGCAACATCGCCGACTACGTGCGGAGCGGCGGCGGGCTGTTGCTGAGCGCCGGGCCGGAGTTCGCCAGCCCCGCCAGCCTGTCCGCGACGCCCTTGGGCGGCGTGCTGCCGGCGCGTCCCAGCCTGACCGGCGCCGGCGTGACGGAGGGCGGGTTCCGTCCGCAGGTCACGCCGCTCGGCAGCCGCCACCCGGTGACGGAGGGCCTGCCGGGCTGGCACGCGCCCGGCGTCGAGCCAAGCTGGGGATCGTGGTACCGCCGCATCGACGTGGCGGCCCCGGGGGGCCAGGACCTGATGGACGCCGCCGATGGCGGGCCGCTGCTGCTGCTGGACCACGTGGAGCAGGGCCGGGTGGCGCTGCTGCTGTCGGACCAGATCTGGCTGTGGTCGCGCGGGCACCAGGGCGGCGGGCCGCAGGCGGAGCTGCTGCGGCGGATCGCGCACTGGCTGATGAAGGAGACCGCGCTGGAGGAGGAGGCGCTGCGGGCGACGATCGGGGGCGACACGATGCGGATCGAGCGGCGCACCATGCAGGACGGGCCGCCGGGCAGCGTCACGGTGATCAGCCCGGGCGGCGTGACCACGACGGTGCCGCTCCAGCCAGGGCAGCCCGGGCACGCGACGGCTTCGGTGCCGGCGGCAGAACCCG
>CAXSEX010000366.1:979-2221 GCA_964236415.1 uncultured Acetobacteraceae bacterium
GGCGCATCGCGCACTGGCTGATGAAGGAGCCGGCGCTGGAGGAGGAGGCGCTGCGGGCGCGCATCGAGAACGGGCGGCTGCTGGTCGAGCGGCGCTCGGTCGGGGAGGGGCCGCTGGGCGAGGTTGCCGTGACCTCGCCCACAGGCGCCGTGACCCGGCTGCCGCTGCGCCCGGACGGGCCGGGCCGCGGGACGGCGGAACTGCCCGCCGCGGATTTGGGCGTTTGGCAGGTCACGGACGGCGCCCGCACCACCTTTGCCGCCACCGTCAACGCCAACCCCCGGGAGGTCGCCGACCTGCGGGCCACCGGGACGGTGCTCGCGGCGGCGGCCCATGCGTCCGGCGGCGGCATCCATTTCATCGCCGGGGGCACCCCCGACCTGCGGCGCGTCGAGCCGGGGCGGGACGCATCGGGCGCCGGCTGGATCGGGCTGGTGCGGCGGCACGACCACATCGTGACCGGGGTTGACGCCATCCCGCTGCTGCCGCCCTGGGCGGCGCTGCCGCTGCTGCTCGGGCTGGTGCTGCTGGCTTGGCGGCGGGAAGGCTCGGCCTGACACCATTCGCCTTTTGGGCGATTGGCATGAGCTTGGCAGGCCGGCGCGGCGCGCCCACATGGGATCGGAACGACGGAGGGCCGTGTTTTCCAGACAAGTGAGTCCCCCTCCCGCCGAGCGTCGCGCGGCAGCCTCCTGGCGCTGATCGGCTTTGTCGGGCTGTCCCTGCTGGTGTGGGCCGCCAACGGCGCGATCACGGCGGGGAGCACGCCGGCCTGGTATTGGTCGCTGACCGCGCCGCCGGGCACGCCGCCGGCCTGGCTGTTCGCCCCGGTTTGGACGGCGCTCTACCCGGTGATGGGCGTGGCAGCCTGGCTCGTGTGGCGGCGCATCGACGTGGGCGCCGAGCGCAAGCGGGCCGCCCTGCGCATGTGGGGCTGGCAGCTGCTGGCCAACTCGCTGTGGTCCCCCGCCTTCTTCGGCCTGTACCGCCCGGGGCTGAGCCTCCTTGTCATTGCCCTGCTGCTGCCGGCGATCCTGCTGGCCATCCGCCGCTTCGTGCCGTTGCAGCCCGTGGCCGCGGTGCTGATGCTGCCTTATGCGCTGTGGGTCGGCTATGCCGCCTACCTCAATGCCGGGTTTTGGTGGCTGAACCGCGTTTAGGCTATGGTGGGGCGATGAAGCGCATCATTCCCGCCCTCGTGACCCTTGCCGCCTTCCATGCGTTGCCGGCCTGGGCGCAGTT
>CAXSEX010000366.1:2233-4970 GCA_964236415.1 uncultured Acetobacteraceae bacterium
CTTCTACTTCTCGAACCCGGCGTCGATCCAGACCCCCGGCTCCAGGACCGGCCAAGGTCCCAGGAGCGAGAAGGCCGTCCGCGGGCCGGAGCCGCCGCCCGCGCTGCCGGGGTCCCACGCCGAGCCGACCGCCGTGGCCCCGGCGCAGCGGACCCCGGGCGAGATGCCGCCCACGGAAGCGTTGTTCGACAGCATCAACCGCGGCGACCTGCCGGGCGCGCGGGACGCCGTCTCGCGTGGTGCCGACTTGCAGGGAACAAACGTGCTGGGGCTGACGCCGCTTGAGCTTTCGGTCGACCTGGGCCGCAACGAGATTTCCTTCCTGCTGCTGTCCCTGCGCGGCAGTTCCGGCTTCAGCGCGAGCCGCCCCGCCCAAGCCACGGCCGCGCCGAAGCCGCCGACCCGGGCGGAGCGCGCCGCCGCCGCCCGCGCCGAGCGCGCCCAACGGTCGCAAGTGGCCGCCCCGCCATCGACAAGGCGCCGCAAGCGCCCCGGCTGTTCAGCGGCGACGGCGGCGCGCCGAACCCGCAGGCAGGCTTCCTCGGGTTCGACGCCGCCCGTTAGGCGCGCACTCGTACGGGCGGCATCATTGATCAACCCATGTGCGGTTGCTGATGGGTTGCACCCATCCTACGCGGCCCACGCTGTAGGATGGGTGCAACCCATCAGCGGATGACGGTTTATTCAACCAAGCAGTCCGTATCAGTCCCGAACCGGCGCGCGGAGCCGCTTGACCTCGCCCCGCAGCACCTTGGCGTCGGTGCGCCGCCGCCGGGCGGCCTTGGTCGGCTTGGTGTCGCGCCGGATGACCGGGCAAACCGCCGCTTCCCGCAGCAGCGACACGATGCGGTCCAGCGCGTCCTGCCGGTTGCGGTCCTGCGACCGGTGGCGCTGCGCGGTGATGACCAGCACGCCGTCCGCCGTCACCCGGCGGCCCCCCAGTGCCTCGGCGCGCTCCCGCAGTGCCTCGGGCAGGGTGCCGGGGCGGCGGAGGTCCAGGCGGACCTGCACGGCGGAGGACACCTTGTTGACGTTCTGCCCGCCGGGGCCGGACGCGCGGACGAAGCTTTCCTCGACTTCCCGCGGGTCGAACGCGATGCCGGGGGCAATCGGGATCAGCATTCAGCCGATGGCCATCAGGTTGGCGTTGCCCCCGGCTGCCGCCGTGTTGATGCTGACCGAGCGTTCCTGCACCAGGCCGTCCAGCGGGTAGTCCGGGCGGGCGACATACACGGGCACGACCGGCCCTTCCTGCTCCGCCAGCCGGTGCAGCAGCGCCAGCAGCGCCGGCTCCGGCCCGTCGAACAGCACGGCGTCGCACGGCGCGTCCGCGCTGGCTGGCGTCTCGATCCACCCTTTCAACGATGGCGGCAGGTCCGGGACCGCGATCCCCGCAACGAGCGCCCGGTTGCCCGTGGCGAGGGCCGCGCTCACCTGGCGCAGCGCGCCCGGGAGGTCCGGCGCCCGGCACAGCACCCGGCCGCGCGGCACCGTTTGGTAAAGGTTCCGCTCGCCGACCGGGCCGGCCAGCTCAAGTTCCAGCCCCACGGGGGTGGCGGCGAGGCACGCGGCGCAGTCTGCGGCGTCATGGCCATGCCGGGCCAGCCAATCCCGCCAGGCCTCGGCCGCCGCCGCCGGTGGCGACCCGGGCGGCAACGCGGAACGGCGCGGCCGGGCCGACAACAGGCGCCGGAGGTACAGCGGCCCCCCCGCCTTCGGCCCAGTCCCGGACAGGCCGTGCCCGCCGAACGGCTGCACCCCCACCACGGCGCCGATCAGGTTGCGGTTCACGTAAACATTGCCCGCGCCCACGCGCGCCACCACGCGGTCCACCGTCTCGTCGATCCGGGTGTGGATGCCGAAGGTCAGGCCGTAGCCGGTGGCGTTGACGGCATCGAGCAGCGGCTCCAGCCCGTCCCGCGGGAAGCGCACGACGTGCAGCACCGGGCCGAACACCTCGCGCTGCAAGTCCGAAAGCCGGTCCAGTTCGATCAGGGTCGGCGGCACGAACGTTCCGTGGGCGCAGCCGTCCGGCAGCGCCAGGGCGCGCGTCGAGTGCCCGGCCGCGCGCATCGCGTCGATGTGCCCGGCGAGGCCCGCCCGCGCGTCTTCGGAGATCACCGGGCCGATGTCGGTGCTGAGCCGGTCCGGGTTGCCCACCGACAACTCGGCCATGGCGCCCCGCAGCATCTGCAGCACCCGGTCCGCCACGTCCTCCTGCAGGCACAGCACCCGCAGCGCCGAGCACCGCTGCCCCGCGCTGTCGAACGCCGACACCAGCACGTCCGCCACCACCTGCTCGGCCAGCGCCGAGCTGTCCACGATCAGCACGTTCTGCCCGCCGGTCTCGGCGATCAACGGCACCGGCGCGCCGTCCGGGCCGGTGCGCTCGGCCAATTGGCGCTGGATCAGCTTCGCCACCGCGGTCGAGCCGGTGAACACCACGCCGCCCACCCGGGCATCCCCGGCCAATTGCGCGCCCACGCTCCCCTGCCCCGGCAGCAGTTGCAGCGCATCCGCGGGCACCCCGGCCCGGTGCAGCAGGCGCACCGCGGCGGCGGCGGTCAGCGGCGTTTCCTCCGCCGGCTTGGCCAGCACGGCGTTGCCCGCCGCCAGCGCCGCCGCGACCTGCCCGGTGAAGATCGCCAGCGGGAAGTTCCACGGGCTGATGCACGCGAACACGCCGCGCCCGTGCATCCGCAGCTGGTTGAGCTCCCCGGTCGGCCCCGGAAGCGTC
>CAXSEX010000367.1:0-3602 GCA_964236415.1 uncultured Acetobacteraceae bacterium
ATGGCGCCGACGCCGAGCGCCAGGCACGCCAGCACGATCCGCAGGCCGCGCACGCCGCCGCGCAGTTCCCGCCGAGCAAACCGCAGCGCGATCACGCGGGCACGCCCACGCGGCCGTCGGCGATGCGGACGCGCCGGTCGCAGCGGTCGGCGAGCGCCGGGTCGTGGGTGATCAGCAGCAGGGTGGTGCCGGCGTTCGCCTGCATCCCGAACAGCAGATCCATCACCGTCCGCCCGGTCGCCACGTCGAGGTTGCCGGTCGGCTCGTCCGCCAGCAGCAGGCGCGGCCCGGGCGCAAAGGCGCGGGCCAGCGCGACCCGCTGCTGCTCGCCCCCGGACAACTGGCCCGGCAGGTGCGTGAGCCGGTGCGACAGCCCGACCGAAGCGAGGCTCTTGGCCGCCCGCGCCTCCGCATCCCGCACCCCGGCAAGTTCCAGCGGCACCGAGACGTTCTCCAGCGCCGTCATGGTCGGGATCAGGTGGAACGACTGGAACACGATGCCGATGTGGTCGCGGCGGAACCGGGCCAGCGCGTCCTCGTCGAGTCGCGTCAGCTCCTCCCCCGCCACCTGCACGGTGCCAGCCGTCGCCTGCTCCAGCCCGGCCAGCACCATCAGCAGGCTCGTCTTGCCCGAGCCGGACGGGCCGACGAGGCCCACGGCCTCCCCCGCCTCGATGTCGAGATCGATCGCGTAACCGGGGCCCCCCAGAATATTGACCGGTCCGGCCGCGGAGGGCACGGTCAGCCGCAGGTCCCGCACCCGCACCAGGGGCGCAGAGGCAGGGTGAGCCATTGAGATGTCCATGATAGGCCCATATGGCGCGCGCCGTTGGCCGGCCAACGTCGCGGCGCTGGCGATGCTGGCTTTTTTGGCGGCCAGCCCGGCGGAGGCACGCACGACCCGCATCCTCGTGCTGGGCGACAGCCTGGCGGCGGGCTACGGCTTGGCGCAGCCGGACGGGTTCCAGGCGGTGATGCAGGCGGCGCTGCGCGCCCGCGGCCTGGACGTGACCCTGGTGGACGCCGCCGTGTCCGGCGACACCACGGCGGGCGGCCGGGCGCGGCTCGACTGGGCCTTGGCGGACGGCGCGGACGCGGCGTTCGTCGAACTGGGCGCCAATGACGGGCTGCGCGCCCTTGGCCCGGCGGACATGGAGGCCAACCTCGGCGCGATCCTGGACGCGCTGGCGGCGCGCAAGGTGCCGGTGCTGCTGTCGGGGATGCTGGCGCCGCCCAACCTCGGCGCGGAGTACGGCGCGGCGTTCAAGGCGGTGTTCGACCGCCTCGGCAAGCGGCCCAGCCTGCTTTATGACCCGTTCTTCCTGCAAGGCATCGCGGGCGACCCGGCGCTCAACCAGGCCGACCGCATCCATCCCAACCCCGAGGGCGTGCGCCGGGAGGTCGCGCGGCTGCTGCCGATGATGGAGCGGCTGGTCGCCGTGGCCAACCAGGGGGCGTGATGCGGCTGTTCGTGGCGCTCGACCTGCCGCACTCGTTGCGGGAGCGGCTGTCCTGGATGGCGGGCGGCCTGCCCGGCGCGCGCTGGGTGGCGCCGGAGAACTACCATGTCACCCTGCGCTTCATCGGCGAGCTGCCGGGCTACCGGGCGGAGGAGGTGGACCAGGCGCTGGCAGCGCTGCGCGCGCCGGGCTTCACGCTGCAACTGGCGGGCATCGGCACGTTCGAGAAAGGCGGGCGCGTGAACAACCTCTGGGTCGGGGTGGAGCGCAGCGCGCAGCTCGACCACTTGCAGACCAAGATCGAGACCGCCTTGCAGCGCGCCGGGCTGGAGCGGGAGCGGCGGCGCTTCCTGCCGCACGTGACGCTGGCGCGCATGGACGGCGTGCCGGAAGCGAAGATCGCCGGCTGGGTCGCCGGGCACAACCTGTTCCGCAGCGAGCCGGTGCTGGTGGAGCATTTCACGCTGTTCAGCTCGCGGCTGGGCAAGGAGCAGGCGGTTTACACGCCGGAGGTCGAGTACGAGCTGGTGTGAGCGGCGGGCGTTCTCTTTATATAGGAAACGATGACCCTCGACGACCTCGCGGCCCAGGTCCGCGCCTGCACCGCCTGCGCCGCCGTGCTGCCTTTGGGACCGCGGCCCATCCTGCGGGTGTCCACCACCGCCACCATCCTGATCGCCAGCCAGGCGCCCGGCACCAAGGTGCACATGAGCGGCAAGCCATGGACCGATGCGTCCGGCGTGCGGCTGCGCACCTGGCTCGGCATGACGCCGGACGAGTTCTACGACCCGGCGCGCGTCGCCATCCTGCCGATGGGGCTGTGCTACCCGGGCCGCCTGCCGCAGGGCGGCGACTGCCCGCCGCGCCCGGAGTGCGCGCCGCTGTGGCGCCGCCGCCTGCTGGACGCGATGCCGAGCCTGCGCCTGACCCTGCTGGTCGGCAGCTACGCCCAGGCCGACGCGCTGGGGCCGGGCCGGATGACCGACCGGGTGCGGGACTTCCGGCAATACCTGCCGCGCTACTTCCCCCTGCCGCACCCAAGCTGGCGGACTGGCGTTTGGGAGAAGAACAATCCCTGGTTCGTCACCGACGTGCTGCCGGCGCTGCGGGCCGAGGTGCGGCGGGTGTTGGCCGCCCACGCGGCATAGTCATCCACCGATGGGTTTTACCCATCCTACGATATGAATCGCGTAGTAGGATGGGTGAAACCCATCAGCAGCCGCCCGTATCAGCGCAGCCCTTCCAGGATCGCCACCAGCTTGCGGTCGCGGTCCACGGCCATCTCAGGGATCGGCTTGCCGCCTGCCTCCGCCTCCACGCCCTCGATCAGCGCCTGCTCGAAGGCGGGCGTCATCTCCGGCGTACCCAGATCTGGCCACAGCTTATCGACGGTGATGTGGTCCATCAGGTAGCGCAGGCCCCCGGCGCCGCCGCCCAGGTGGTAGGTCATGATCGGCCCCATGATCGCCCAGCGCAGGCCCGGCCCCTGGCTCACCGCGGCGTCCACGTCCGCCACGCTGACGACGCCCTGCTCGACCAGGTAGGCCGCCTCCCGCCAGACCGCAGCCTGCAGCCGGTTGCTGACGTGGCCTGGCATCTCCTTCATCAAGCGGATCGGGTGCTTGCCGATTGCCGCGTAGAACCGCATCGCGCGCTCCACCGCCTCGGGCGCCGTCCGCTCGCCGCCGACGACTTCCACCAGCGGGATGAGGTGCGGCGGGTTGAACGGGTGGCCCAGCACCAGGCGCTCGGGGTGATGGGTCCGCGCCTGCATGGCGGTAGGCAGCAGGGTCGAGCTGCTGGACGCGATCAGGGCGTCCGGCGGCAGCGCGGCGCTGATGTGCTCGAACAACGCGACCTTCACCTCGATGCGCTCCGGCCCGTTCTCCTGCACCCAGCCGGCGCCGTCCACGGCGGCGACGGGGTCGGCGGTGAACGTCAGGCGGGCTGGGTCGGCGCCGGGCTGCAGGCCCAGGCGTTCCAGCGTCGGCCAGGCGTTTTCGACAAAATGGCGCAGGAAGGCTTCGGCCTGCGGCGCCGGGTCACTGGCGGCGACGGACAGGCCGCGCGACAGGAAATAGGCCGCCCAGCTTGCGCCGATGGTGCCGGTGCCGAGGACGGCGACGTGGCTGATGCCTTCAT
>CAXSEX010000367.1:3702-4915 GCA_964236415.1 uncultured Acetobacteraceae bacterium
GCGCGCCGGGTCGCGACCCGCACGCCGTCGCCGCCCAACGGACCCGCCAGCTCGGCGAAGCGCCAATCGTCCAGGTCGTTGAAGGCGCTTTCCGGCTGGAACACCCGCAGCATCTCCCAGGACGCATTGTTGAACACGATCACGACCGGGTCCCAGCCGTAGCGGCGGCAGTTGCCCAGCTCGAACCCCGTCATCTGGAACGCGCCGTCGCCGACCAGGATCATCGGGCGGCTCCCCGTCGCGACGCAGGCGCCCAGGCCCGCCGGCACGCCGTAGCCCATGCCGGCGTAGTAGCCCGGCGCGACCAGCTCCGTGTTGCGGATTTCCATGGCGGTGAACAGGCAGTCCCCCATGTCGGCGGCGATCGGCATGGGGCCGTGCCGCTGGGTGTCCACCGTGCGGCTGGTGTGGTGCAGGACCCAGCCGCTGGCGCGCTCATGGACGCCGGGCGCGCCGGAGATGACGACGACCGGCACGCGCTCGGCATAGGCGCCGGCAACCGCGTTGACCAGGTTGAACGCCCCGGCGCACCAGGTGACGACGGCCGCCGAGATGCTGCCGCGGAACCGGGCGGCGGCATCGGCGGCGAAGCCCACAGCCGGCTCGTGGCTCAGGGTGTAGAGCGGCAGCACGAAATCGCCGGGAATGCCGAACACCTCCTGCGCCCCGTGCTGGCGGAGAGCGTCGAGCAGGGCGCGGCCGAGTGCAGGCATGGACGCCTCCAGATCGTGACGACCCAGTGTGGCATCACCGCTGCCGCGGATCGAGGGCCGCCTGCACGGCATCCACGGCGGCGTTGGCCAGCACGACAAAGAACGACGCATACAGCACGGTCGCCATCACCACCGGCAGGTCCAGGTTCTGCAGCGCGTCGTAGGTCAGCTTGCCGATGCCGCGCAGGCCGAACACCACCTCGGTCAGCAGGGTGCCGCCGCCGACCAGCGCGCCGATGTCCAGGCCGAACAGCGCCAGCACCGCCACCAGCGCGTTGCGCAGCGCATGGCGCAGCAGCACGCGGGCCTCGCTGATACCCTTGGCGCGGGCGGTGCGGATGTAGTCCTGGCGGTAGGCGTCGATCAGCGACGCGCGCAGCACCCGGCCATAGACGCCGGCATACAGCAGGGCCAGCGTCGTCCACGGCAGCACCAGGGCGCGCAGCCAGCCGCCGGGGTCGGACAGCAGCGGCACGTAGCCCAGGGGCGGCACCCAGCGG
>CAXSEX010000368.1:0-3290 GCA_964236415.1 uncultured Acetobacteraceae bacterium
CGCCGGGACGCCGGCTTCACCTTGCCCAGCGAAGCGGGCTTCACGCTGATCGAGATGATCGTCGTGCTGGCGGTGCTGGGGATGGTCGCCGGGCTGGTGCTGGCGCGGGGGGCGCCGCGCAGCGCCGGGCTGGAGATGCGGGCGGCGGCGGGCGCGGTGGCGCAGGCGATGCGGGTCGCGCGCACCCAGGCCATCATGTCGAACCGGCCCGTGACCGTCGTGTTCGATCCGCGCGCCGGCACGCTGCGCGTCGGCGCCGCCGCGGCCCGGAGCCTGCCGGCGGGCACCGCGATGAACGTGGTGAGCACCGCCGACCTGGCAAGCGCGCCGGCAGGAGCCGGGGCGCCGGCGGGGATCGCCTTTCTGCCGGACGGCAGCTCCTCCGGCGGGCGGGTCGAGCTGGCGCGCGGCGCGCGGCGCTCGCGGGTCGGCGTGGACTGGCTGACCGGGCGGGTCACCGTGGCCGATGACCTATAAGCCTGGGACCTATAAGCCTGGGACCTGCAAGCCTGGGACCTGCAAGGGAGAGCAAGGCTTCACGCTGCTGGAGGTGCTGGTCGCCTTCGTGATCGCGGCCTTGGCACTGGGGGCGCTGAGCCAGGGCGCGGCGGGCGGCCTGCAATCGGCGCGGGTGTCCGGGCATTACCAGGAGGCGCTGTCCCGCGCCCGGTCCCGCCTCGCCACGCTGGGGACGCCCGCGCCGGGCGAGCAGCACGGCGACGACGGCGGCGGGTTCTCCTGGCAGGTCCGCGTGGCGCAGCTCGCCACCGCCGGGCGCGCCCGGGAAGGGGTCGACCCCACGCGGCCCGGCCGCGCCGTGCTGCTGGGCGTCACCGTCCGCATCTCCTGGCGCATGGACGGCGGCGAGCGGGAAGTGGCGCTGGCGACGGAGCGCGTCGCGGCGGCGCCGCCGGACCCGCCGTGATGCGGCCCCGCGGCCCGGGGCGTCACGATGCGGGCTTCACGCTGCTGGAACTGCTGGTGGCGCTGACCGTGCTGGGCTTCGTGCTGGCCGGGCTGAGCGGGGGCGTGCGCTACGGCCTGCGCGCCACCGACACCCAGGCCCGGACGCTGGCGGAGCGGAGCGAGCTGGACGCGGTGGACCGGGCGCTCCGCCGCTTGATCGAGGGGATGGACCCCGGCACCGCCCGCGACGGCAGCGGCTTCCAGGGCAGCGCCGGCCGGCTGGTGTTCGTGTCGGAGCTGCCAGGGGCGAGCGGCCTGCCGACCCGGCACGCGGACATCGCGCTGGGGCTTGACGGCGCGCGCCGGCTGGTGCTGCGCGCCACGCCGCGCCTGCCCGGCAAGCCCTTCGGCCCGCCGCCCTTGCCGGTCGAGGAGGAGCTGCTGCGCGACGTGGACCGCATCGAGTTCAGCTACCTCGCCCGCGACGCCGGGGCCAACTGGTCGAGCGCCTGGAGCGGCAAGGAGCTTCCGTTCATGATCCGCCTGCGGGTCGTGTTCCCGCCGGGCGACCGGCGGCATTGGCCGGACATCGTCGCAAGCCCTCGCCGGGAACGCTCGGCGGGCGTATGATGCGACGTCGCAGGCTGCCGCGGTGCATCCGTTCCGGCGCCTGGGAGTATTCACTTGCAGCATCCCGCGGGTTGGCGGCACTAGCGCAGCATGGTCAACGAATTCCTCCTTTGGTGGGCGCAGCAGCTTCGCGCCTCGCTGCCGGCCCGGCTGGTGCAGGACGGCGCCGGGCCGGCGGCGCGCGGGCTGGTGGTGGCGCTGCACCTGCTGCCGGCCGGGCAGCACGGCGTCGATGTGCTGGCGCGGCGCAAGGGGCGTGACGCGGCGCTCGGCCATTTCGCCCTGGACGGGGCCGGGATCGCGGCGCTGCGAACCGCCGTCGCGGGACAGGGCGCCGCGGCGGTGCTGCGCCTGCAGCCCGAGCTTCTGCTGGAGCAGCAGGTGGCCCTGCCCATCGCCGCCGAGCGCGACCCGGAGCGCGTGCTGCACTACGAGATGGACCGCATCACCCCGTTCACCGCCGACGAGCTGTTCTGGTCCTGGGCCGTCGAGCGGCGGGACCGCGCGCAGGGCCGCCTGCATGTCCGCCTGTCGCTGGTGCCCAAGGCGCGGCTCCAGCCGGTGCTGGACGCGCTGCGGCAGGCGGGGCTGCGGCCCACGGCGCTGGAAGCGGGGGCGCCCGGCGCCCTCCTGCGCCGCGTCGCGCTGGACCGGCCGCAGCCGGCCCGGTGGCGGCGGCGCGGCCTGGCCATCGCGGGCGCCGCGTGCGCCGTGCTGGCCGTCGCCGCCGTCGCCGTGCCGTTCGCGGTGCAGTCCGTCCGCAGCGCCGAGATCGAGCGCCGCATCGCCGCCCTGCGGCCCCGGGCAGACGAGGCGGAGGCGCTGCGCCGGCGCATCCTCAGCAGCTCCGCCGGCACGGACGTATTCGCGGAGCAGCGCGCCCGGGTCGGCGACGCGCTGGCGACGCTAGCGACGCTGACCGACGTGCTGCCGGACGACACCTTCCTGACCGAGCTGACCATGCGGACCCGGATCGTGACGGTCAGCGGGCAGTCCGCCGGGGCCGCCCGGCTGATCGCGGCCCTGGCTGGGGAGCGCGCCATCCGCAACCCGGCCTTCGCCGCCCCGGTCACGCGCAACGAGGGCACGCGCGCCGAGGGCTTCTCCATCCGCGCGGAGATGGCACCATGACCGAGTCGCTGCCGACCGGGCGGCGCGGCCAGGTCCTGGCCTGGGCGTTGCTGCTCGCGGTGGGGGCGGCGGCCTGGGCCGCGGTGGCGTCGCCGCTGCTGGACTGGCACGCCGACCGGGACGAGGCCTTGCAGCAGCGCGCCACCCTGGCCCGGCGCATGGCGCAGGTCGCGGCCGGCCTGCCGGACCTGCAGCGCCAGGCAGCCGCGGCGGCGGCGTCCGGGCCGGTCGCGGCGACCCTGCTCGACGGCTCGACGGACGCCGTGGCGGGCGCCACCTTGCAGCAGCTGGTCCAGGACATGGCCAGCCGCGCCGGCGCCGCGCTGTCCAGCACCGAGACGCTGCCGGCGGAAACCGTGGCGTCCTACCGGCGCATCGGCGTGCGGGTGGCGCTGTCCGCGCCTTGGGGCGTGCTGGTGCAGCTGCTGCGCGCGGTGGAGGAAGCGTCGCCGCAGATGCTGGTCGATGACCTGCAGATCCACAGCGTGCGGCGAATCGGCGTGGCCGGGGAGACGCCGCTGGAAGCGTCCTTCACCGTGCTGGGGTTCCGCGCGCCGTGACCCAGCGAAGCCTTGCCGGGCTGCTGGCGCGGTCGCACCGGCTGCGCGAGGCCGAACCGGCGC
>CAXSEX010000368.1:3300-4901 GCA_964236415.1 uncultured Acetobacteraceae bacterium
GACGGGGGAAGCGGACTCGGCCACGCTGGTGCGGCTTGGCGCCGTGCTGGCCGCAACGATTGCCCTTGAACTGACCCGTGGAACCGCAGATGACGGCGCCATGATGGCCCCTGCCCCGCGTCCCGCGCCCGCCCTGCCCAGCCGGGCCGCGGCTCCCCCCCCGGAGGAGGACCGGCAAGGGCTGGCCGAGGACATCCTGGCCCGCCCGCTGTTCGCCACCACCCGCCGCCCGGCCGACGCGCCGGCTGCCGGCCCGGCGGCGGCGCCCGCGAGCCTGCCGCGCTTGGCCGGCGTCATGGTGCACGGCGGCAGCCGCAGCGCGATCTTCGCGGCGACCGGGACCGGGCGCCCCGCGGTGGTCGGGGAAGGCGGGCGCGTCGGCGGCTACACCGTGCAGTCCATCGAGGCCGGGCAGGTGACGATTGCCGGACCCAGTGGCCCCCAGGTGCTGCGCCCGGCCTTCGACGCGCGGGCGCCGGGCGCCGCGCCGCCGCTGGGCGCCGGCCTGCCGGGCGCCCCTGTTGGCCTGCCGGGCGCGGCCAAGCCTCCTGCCGCCTTTGCGCCCGTCGATGTCCTGCAATCGCTGCGGGGCCTGCCGGGCTTGTCCGGCACCACCGCCCGATGAAAAGAGCCGGGCTGCTGCTGCTCCTCGGCCTCGCCGCCTGCGAAGCGCGGAGCGTGCCGGCGCTGCGGTCGCTGCCGAGCCTGGGCGGACCCGCGGGGACCGCGGCGCGGCGGGTGAACGGCCCCGTGGGGTCGCCCGACGCGCTGCCGGGCGCGCAGGTGTCGGTGGGCCAGGTCCGCGCCGTCACCCTGCCGCCCGGCAGCGCCGGGGCGGGGGGCGGAGACGTGTCGCTCGACTTCGTGGACACGGACCTGCGGGAGGTGGTGGCGCAGGTGCTCGGCACCATCCTGCGGGTGACCTACACCATCGACCCGGCGGTGCGCGGCATGGCGACGCTGCGCACCGCCACGCCCATCTCGCGCTCCCAGCTGCTGCCGGCTTTGCAGGCGCTCTTGGCGCAGAACGGCGCGGCGCTGGTGCAGTCTGGCGACATCTACCGCGTGGTGCCCGCCGCCGCCGGCGCCCCGGTGCTGGCCGGCGGCGACGCGACCTCCGGCGGCGGCATCGTGCCGCTGCGCTACGCTTCGGCGGAGGACCTGGCCAAGGTGCTGCAACCCTATGTCGGCGCGGGCGGCAAGGTGGTGGCCGACCCCGGGCGCAACGTGCTGCTGATCAACGGCGACGCGGCGACGCGGGACGCGCTGGTGTCCTTGATCCGCGCCTTCGACATCGACATCCTGGCCGGGCAAAGCTACGCGCTGTTCCCCGTCACCGCGGGCGGCGCCAAGGACTTCGCCACGGCGCTGTCGGACGCGCTGCGTGCCAGCAACGGGGCGGCGCTGGCGAACGTGGTGCGCGTAGTGCCGATGGAGCGCATCAACTCCGTGCTGCTGGTGTCCGCCCAGGCCCGCTACATCGACCAGGCGCGCCGGGTTTATGGGCTGATCGAGCGCGGGCGGCGGCAGACCCTGCGGACCTGGAACGTGTACTACCTGCAGAACAGCCGCTCGAACGACATCGCCTACGTGCTGCAGCA
>CAXSEX010000369.1:0-4879 GCA_964236415.1 uncultured Acetobacteraceae bacterium
CCAGAACGACCCGCAGAAGGCCCGGGCCGAGGCCGAGCGGCTGATCACCCAGGACCATGTCGTGGCGCTGGTCGGCAGCTACACCAGCGCCACCGCCGCGACCATCAGCCAGGTGGCGGAGCGTTATGAGGTGCCGTACCTGTCGATGGACAACTCGTCGCCCAGCCTGCACAAGCGCGGCCTCAAGTGGTTCTTCCGCACCAGTCCGCACGACGAGATGTTCACGCAGGCGATGTTCGACTTCTTCGCCGAGGTCGGGCGCAAGACCGGGCGCCCTGTGAAGACTGTGGCGCTGTTCTACGAGGACAGCATCTTCGGCGCCGACAGCAGCGCCGTGCAGCGCAAGCTCGCCGCCGAGGCCAAGATGACGGTCGCGGCCGACATCAAGTACCGCGCCAACTCGCCGTCGCTGTCCGCGGAAGCGCAACGGCTCAAGGCGGCGGACGCTGACGTGCTGATGCCGTCCAGCTACACGTCGGACGCCATCCTGCTGATGCGCAGCCTGTCCGAGCTTGGCACCAAGCCCCATGCGGTGATGGCGCAGGCGGCGGGGTTCCAGGAGCAGGCGTTTCTCCTCGCCGCCGGGCCGCTGGCGGAGGGCGTGTTCAGCCGGTCGAGCTTCGCCGGCGACGCACTAGCCTCCCGCCCGGCCATCGCGCCGGTGATGGCGTTGTTCCGGGCGCGGGCGAACAAAGACCTGAACGACAACACGTCGCGCCAGGTCGTCGCGGTGCAGGTCCTGGCGGACGCGATCAACCGGGCTGGGTCGGCCAAGCCCGACGACATCCGCAAGGCGCTGGTCGCCACCAACGTGCCCGGCGAGCAGACGATCATGCCGTGGAAGGGCGTGCGCTTCGACGAGACCGGGCAGAACCAGGACGCGACGCCGGTGATCCAGCAGGTCAAGGGCGGGACCTACCATACGGTGTTTCCGCCCGCCGTCGCCGTGCAGGAGCCGGAGTGGAACGTCGGCAAGTGACGGGATTGCGCGAGTAAATCCAGGGATGACAACCGGTGCGTGTGATGCAATCCTCGCCTCATGCCGTCCGATACCGTCAAGACATCCGAGTTCTGGACCGCTTGCCTGGAGGAGCGCCAGGCGCCGGGCCGCGCGGCTTGGATGTATGCCATCGACCATCCGCGGCTGCGGGCCGGGCTGTATGACACCTACCTGGGCGGACTCGACCCGTTTTCCTGGATGCGCGCGCGCATGGCGGCGCCGGCCCGGTTTGCCCTGGAGATCGGCTGCGGCGGCGGGGACCTGGCCTTCGGGCTGATCGAGGCCGGCACCTGCGAGCGCATCGACGCCTTCGACATCGCCGAGGGCGCGATCACGGCGGCGCAGGCCCGGGTGCGCGAGTCGGGGCTGCAAAGGCTCAGGTTCCACCTGCTGGACGGCAACACCTGGTTGATGGCGCGCAACCAATACGATTTCGTGTATGCGAGCCACGCCCTCCACCACATCGAGAACCTGGAGCACCTGTTCGCCCAGGTCGCCGCAACGCTCCAGCCCGGCGGCGTGCTGTTCGCCAGCGACTACGTCGGCCCGTCCCGGATGCAATACGCGGACGCGCACCTCCTCGCCATGAACGCTGCCTTGGCCACGCTGCCGGAGGCGAAGCGGCGCGACCGCTTCGGCGTGCTGAAGACCACCATCGGACGTCGCCCCGTCGAACTCTACTTGCAGCACGACCCGAGCGAGGCGGCGCGGTCGGCCGAGATCATCCCGGTGATGCGCCGGTTCTTCGACGTGGAGGTGGTGCCGATGGGCATGAGCCTGTCCTTCGAGGTGCTGCTCGACATCGCCCACAACTTCGACCCCGGCGACGACGGCGACAACGCGCTGATCGACGGGATCATGCGCCTCGAACAAGAGGCCGAGCGGACCGGCGAGGCGGAGCCGCTGTTCGCCTGCCTGGTCGCGCGGCACAAGGCGGCCCCGTCCCCAACGCCATCCGTGGCCTTCGTGCCGCCCGACCTTGATGCGTTCCGCGGCATCGAGGGCTGGATGGCGGACGAGGCTGCCGATCTCACCAGCCGGCTGTTCCACTGGCAGCGTTCGACGCATGCGGTGACGGGCGTGCTGGAACTCGGCGTGTTCAAGGGGCGGTATCTCAGCCTGCTGGCGAGCTTGGCGCAGGGCACCGGCGCACCCGTTGTCGGCGTCGATGCCTTCACCTCGCGCGTCGGCGAGCAAATTCCGGAGCCTGACCGGGATTACGCCCGCGATGCCGCGCTGGCGACGGTCGCGGCCCTGGCGCCCGGCTCGGCGCCGCCGACGCTGATCGTCGCCTTCACCTCCGATGTGGAGCTTGGCACGCTGCGGGACCTCAGCCCGGGCGGCTACAGCTTCATCAGCGTGGACGCCGGGCACCTGGCAGCGGACGTGGCGGCGGACCTGGCGCTCGTCGAGCCATTGGTTGCGGAGCGCACGGTCATCGCCGCCGACGACGTGTTCAACCCGCAGACCCCCGGGGTGATGGAGGGGCTGTGCCGGCACTTCGCCACCCACCCCCGCACGGTGCTGGCGCCGTTCGCCTGGGGCGGCAACAAGCTGTTCCTGTGCCATTGGGAAGCGCACGCGACCCTCCTGGCCTACGTCCACGGCCTGCTCGACGACCCGGCCGCGCCGTCCTACATCGCGAAATCCCGCACGGTGCGGGCGCACAACCAGCGGCTGGGCTTCGCGCCCGCGCTGTTCGGATACGAGGTCTTCGCGTTCGAATGGACGTGAACCCGGCGCCGCTGCGGCTGCACTGCCATACGGAGGTGCCGCACCAGGTCGAGATGGTGATCCCGCACCGCTCCTACGCCGTGCAGGGGCCACCGCGCTTGTTCAACTATCTCACCCGCGACCCGCGGCTGCTGTCCTGGTTTCCCGAGGAGCTGCGGCGCACTGCCATCGACTGCCCCGACGAGTACGTGCTCCGGCTGCGTGACGCGCACGTGGTGCACGGGCATTACCTGATCCTGCACCCGGACCAGGCGCTGGCCGACACGTTCAACTTCGAGGACAGCGCGGTGAACCGCCCGGTGATCACCGCCATCGGCCAGCAGATCCTGCGCGGCGAGGTCCACCACTGCCCGGCCAGCGCCTGGCCCACGTTCCACATCTTCAAGGACGTGTACTGCAACTACGGCCACATGCTCGTGGAGGTGCTGCCCAAGCTGCTGCACATCCGGGCCATGGGCATCCGGCGCTTCACCCTGCTGTTCCCCTGGTCCAGCCTGGCGTTCCTGCCCGCCGTGCAACACGCCGCGGAGGCGCTGGGCCTGTCCTTCGAGCATGTCACCTGCTTCAACAACCAGGTCGTGCGGGTGGAGGAGGTGCTGTGGATCGGGCCGGTCGCCCAGCATGACCGCCGCAAGTCGCAGACTTTGCGCGAACTCGCGCACATCCTAGGCCCTGCCGCGCCGCCCTCGGCCCCACGCCGGCTTTACGTGACGCGCCCGCCCGGCGCGATCCGCCCCATCGCCAACCAGATGCAGTTGGAGGACCTGGCCCGCAGCCGCGGCTACCACGTCGTCGAGCCGGCCAGCCTCAGTTTTCCCGAGCAGGTCGGCTTGTTCCACGGCGCTGACCACGTGCTCGGCCCGATGGGGGCGGCGCTGGCCAACACGGTGTTCATGCGGCCGGGCGGGCGGGTCAGCATGTTCACCAACCGCCGGGTCGATCCGTTCTACTACGACATCGCCCGGCTGATCGGGTTGCAGTTCGACTGGGTGTTCTTCCAGGATGCCGAGGCGTGGACCAGCATCATGCAGACCGAAGCTTGGGTGATCGACCCCGAACGGTTCGCGGGCATGATAGCCTGGCTGGATTAGGCACTGGATTCAGGCCCGGGGCAGCAACTGCTCGGCCAGCGTCGCCCAGTAAGAGGCGCCAACCGGCAGGATCGCGTCGTTGAAGTCGTACTTCGGGTGATGCACCATCGCGTCACCGGCGCCTCGGCCCGCGCCCAGCATGATGTAGGCTCCCTGCTTCGCGTTCAGCATGAAGCTGAAGTCCTCGCCGCCCATGGTCGGCCGCTCCATGTGCTCGACGCCGGCGGCGCCCTGCACGGACTCGGCCGCGTGCCGGGCCAGCGCCATGGCGGCCGGGTCGTTCACGGTGGCGGGGTAGGTGCGGTCGAAGACGACGTCGGCCTGGGCGCCGAACCCCTCGGCGATGCTGGCGGCCAAGCGTCGCAGCCGGGCTTCCAGGATGTCGCCGACCGCCGGGTCGAACCAGCGGGCGGTACCGAGCATGCGGACCGTCTCGGGGATGACGTTGTAGATGTGGCCGCCCTGGATGCTGCCGATGGTGACGACGCCGGACTGCGCCGGCTCCACGTTGCGGGCGACGATGCTCTGCAGGGCCTGCACGACCGCGGCGCTGACCACGATGGGGTCGATGCCGGTATGCGGCTGGGCGCCATGGGCGCCGCGGCCCGTGACGGTGATCTCGATGTTGGCCACGGCGGCCATGACCGGGCCGTCCCGCCATTGGAACACGCCGGCCGGCACGGCGGGCCAGTTGTGCAGGCCATACACCTGCTGCATCGGGAACTGCTCGAACAGCCCTTGCTCGACCATCATCCGCCCACCGCCCTTGTTCTCCTCGGCCGGCTGGAAGATGACATGGACGGTGCCGGCGAAGTTGCGGGTTTCGGCCAGGTAGCGCGCCGCCCCCAGCAGCATGGCCGTGTGCCCGTCATGGCCGCAGGCGTGCATCACGCCGGGTGTTTGGCTGGCCCACTCGGCGCCGGTTTCCTCGTGGATCGGCAGCGCGTCCATGTCGGCGCGCAGCCCGATGGCGTGCGCGGCCCCCTCCGGCGCCGGGTGCGCGCCGCGGATCACGCCGACCACGCCGGTGCCGGCCAGCCCGGCGTGCACCTCG
>CAXSEX010000370.1:0-4861 GCA_964236415.1 uncultured Acetobacteraceae bacterium
ATGGCCACCGACCCCGGCGACCTCGTGCTCGACCCCACCTGCGGCTCCGGCACCACCGCCACCGTCGCCGAGCAATGGGGCCGCCGCTGGATCACCATCGACACCTCCCGCGTCGCCCTCGCCCTCGCGCGCACCCGCCTCATGGCGGCGAGATACCCCTACTACCTGCTCGCCGACAGCCGCGAGGGCCGCGCCAAGGAACAGGCCGTCTCCGGCAAGCCCGCCAGCGACGCCCCGGTACGCCACGACGTGCGCCACGGCTTCGTTTGCGAGCGCGCCCCGCACGTCACCCTGAAATCCATCGCCAACAACGCCGAGATCGACGTGCTGTGGGAGGAGGCGCAGGCCACGCTGGAACCCTTGCGCGGCACCCTGAACGCCGCCCTGGGCCAAGCCTGGGAGGAATGGCAGGTCCCACGCGACGCCGACCCGGCTTGGCCGCCCGAGGCCCGGCAGGCGCACGCCGCCTGGTGGGCCGCCCGCATCGAGCGCCAGCGCCGCATCGACGCCTCCATCGCCCGCAAGGCCGACATCGAGTATCTCTACGACCGTCCCTACGAGGACAAGTCCCGCGTCCGCGTCGCAGGTCCCTTCACCGTCGAGAGCCTGTCGCCGCACCGGGCCGCGCCAGCCGACGAGGACGACCCGTCACTCGCCCCCCGACCCGGCGCGAGCCGCCGCGCCGCGCCGCCGGTCGATTTCGCCGCGGTGGTGCTCGACCACCTGCGCACCGCGGGCGTCCACCAAACGGAAAAGGCCGACAGCATCCGCTTCGCCAGCCTCGTCCCCTGGCCCGGCGAGTACATCGGTGCCGAGGGCCGCTACACCGAGGGCGACAAGACGGGGGGCGACAAGACGGGGGGCGACGCCGATGCGGGCGGCACAGAGCGCCGGGCCGGCATCCTGATCGGCCCGGAGTTCGGCACGCTGACCCGCGAGGACCTGGTGCGCGCCGCGCGGGAAGCGTCCGAAGCGCGGTTCGACGTGCTGATCGCCTGCGCCTTCAACTACGACGCCCACGCCGCCGAGCTGGCCCGGCTCGGCCCCATGCCGATCATCAAGGCGCGCATCAGCCCCGACCTGCACATGGCCGGCGAGCTGAAGAACACCGGGCGCGGCAACCTGTTCGTGGTGTTCGGCGAGCCTGACCTGGTGGTGGAGCCGGCGCCGGGCCAGCCCGACCACGTGCAGGTCCGCATCCTCGGCGTGGACGTGTTCGACCCGGCCACCGGCGACATCCGCTCCGGCGACACCGACAGCATCGCCGCCTGGTTCATCGACACGGACTACGACGACGAGAGCTTTTTCGTCCGCCACGCCTACTTCCTCGGCGCGCAGGACCCCTACAAGTCGCTGAAGGCGGCGCTGCGGGCGGAGATCGACGAGGCGGCGTGGGCGACGCTGTACCGCGACGTGTCACGCCCGTTCCCGCGGCCGTCCGCGGACCGCCGGGTTGCGGTGAAGGTGATCAACCACTTCGGGGACGAGGTGATGAAGGTGTTCAGGGTGTGAGTGCAGCGTCATGAGCGTCGAGTTCCGCATCGCCGAGACTTTCGTTGCGGCGCTGGCCCGTTTGCAGGCCAGCGAGCAGAAGATCGCCAAGGCGACGGTGTATGACCTGCAAATCGACCCTGCCGCGCCCGGCCTGAGCTTCCATCGCATCGAGCGGTCGCGCGACGGCAATTTCTGGTCGATGCGGGTCAGCGGTGATTTGCGCATCATCGTGCACAAGACGGCGGCCAGCTTCCTGCTCGCCTATGTCGGCCACCACGACGACGCCTACGCCTGGGCCGAGCGCCGCCGCATCGAGGCGCATCCCCGCACTGGCGCCATCCAGATCGTGGAGGTGCGGGAGCGCGTCGAAGACCTGCCGGGCGCCGCCGCTCCGGCCGCCCCGGCGCCAACCGCGGCACCGCTGTTCCGCACCCTGTCGGCCGAGGACCTGCTGGCGGTCGGCGTGCCGCAGGACTGGATCGCCGACGTGCAGGGCGCGACGGAAGACAGTTTCTTCGCCCTAGCCGACCACCTGCCCGCGGAGGCCGCCGAGGCGTTGCTGGAGTTCGTTGGCACTGGCAGGCTGCGCAAGCCAGCCCCGGTCCGGCGAGCCGATCCCTTCGCCCATCCCGACGCCCTGCGCCGCTTCCGCGTGGTGGAGGACCAAGAGGCGCTCGCCGCGGCGCTCGATGCGCCGTGGGAGCGTTGGGCGGTGTTCCTGCACCCGACCCAGCAGGGCATCGTTGACCGGGCCTACAACGGCCCGGCGCGCAGTTCCGGTTCGGCTGGCACCGGCAAGACCGTGGTTGCCCTGCATCGGGCGGCCAGACTGGCCCGGGAGGCCGTGGACGGGCGCGTGCTGCTGACCAGCTTCTCGCCGCCGTTGGCGAACGCCCTGGCGCGCAAGCTGGCCGTGCTGATGGGCAGCGACACCTCCGTGGTCCGCCGCGTGACGGTGGCGCCCTACCGCGCCGTGGCCGACGAGTTGTACCAGCTTGCCTTCGGCCGCCGCGCCGTCGTGGCGTCGGACGAGCAGGTCGAGGATGCGGTCGCCAAAGCGGCCGCCTCGGTCGGGGCCAAGGGCTTCACGCCGCGGTTCCTCCTGTCGGAATGGCGGCACGTGGTGGACGCCTGGCAGATCGGGGACGTGGCGGCCTACGCGCAGGTGCCCCGGCTCGGCCGCAAGAACCGGATGAGCGCCGGGCAGCGGGAGCGGCTGTGGCCGGTGTTTGCCGCCGTGCGCGCCTCCTTGGCAAAGCGCGGCCTCCTGACCTGGCCGGAGGTTTTCGGCCGTGCCGCCGCCCATTATGCCGGGCGCGCGGCAAAGCCGTTCACTCACATCGTAGTGGACGAGGCGCAGGACCTGGGCGTCGCCGAGCTGCGTTTCCTGGCCGCCATCGCGCCGGCCGGCCCCGACGCGCTGTTCTTCGCGGGCGACCTGGGCCAGCGCATCTTCCAACAGCCGTTCTCCTGGAAGGAACTGGGGGTGGACGTGCGCGGCCGATCCTCGACGCTCACGGTGAACTACCGCACCAGCCACCAGATCCGCCGCGTCGCCGACCGGCTGCTGCCGAACGCGGTGCGCGACGTGGACGGCAACGCGGACGAGCGGGACCGCACGGTGTCGGTGTTCAACGGCCCGGTGCCCGACATCCGCACGTTCGGCAACGCGGCGGACGAGGTAGCCGCGGTCGGCGCATGGATTGCGCAGGCAGGGGCAGGCGGGGTGCTGCCGTCTGAGATCGGCCTGCTGGTTCGCACTCGCGAACAGCTGTCCCGTGTGCGTGCGGCAGTGGAGGCAGCTGGCCTGCCCTGGCTGGAACTGTCCGAACGCGAGCAGGACGCCAGCGGGAGGGTGCTGATCGGCACCATGCACCTCGCCAAGGGCCTGGAGTTCAAGGCCGCCTGCGTCATGGCGTGCGACGACGGCGTGCTGCCGCTTCGATCACGCCTGGAGGCCGCTGCCGATGAGACGGAGCTGGACGACGTTTACGAGACCGAGCGCCACCTGTTCTACGTCGCCTGCACCCGGGCGCGGGACCGTCTGCTGGTCTCCGGGGTGAATCCGGCGTCGGAGTTCCTGCAGGACCTCGGCTCGGCGAAGGGGTGAGGCAAACCGCACTGCCGCGGCCGCATGGAGCAGGCAAATCGGTCGATGCGCCAGGCCCTGCAAGAGGCATGACCGATCGGATACGGCCCAGAAAAGCTGATCAGAACGTTGCTAATAGTGTGCAATCCTTCGCAGGTTTCGTGCAAATCTTGCATAGTGGACAGCAACGGAAATCGAGAGTGCCATGGGCCGTCCCTGTTCGATTTGTTGCGATAGCAAACTCCAGCGCGTGGCCAGTGAGATGATCGCTGCTGGATGTTCCGATCAGGCCATTGCTGACCGGATCGGTGGCGTGAGCCGCATGGCCGTCGCACGGCACCGGCTCAACCACGTCGTGGCGCCTGCGAAGGCCCTGGCCGAAGCCGCGGTGAAAGGCAGGGACGCCGCTGAGCAGCGTGCACAGGTCATAGCCGCGGCAGAAGCCGGAGACCCCGCCGCGTTCGTCACGCTGGCTTCCATCGTCGCCGACTTGCAGAGTGTTCATGCTCGGCTGGAACGCACTGCGGACGCCGCGGAGCAAGACAGCCAACGCCTGGCCGTCGCGTCGTTGTCGGCCCAGCAGCTACGCGCTGCCGAGGTTCGCGCGAAGGTGGGCGGGCACGGTGGATACGGGCAAGCGAAGGCCGGCCCGGATGGCGGGCGAGGCGTCTTCGCTGTGAACATCTATTTGGACGGAAGGGATGTGGAGAGCATTGCGACGGCAGCGCCGAGAAGCCGCGTGGTGGACCAAGACCTAAGTGCTTGGTCCTGGGATGAGGTGACGCGGGTTGAGCTTGGAGATGTCGGGCGTCGTTGTCCAGGCGTGGCAGACGGCTTCGAAGGGCGTCCTCCATCGGAGCGCCTTGAGGTGCTTGGCAAGATTGTGGGCCGACACGAAAGCAAGGACGTGGGCCTTGAGGCTTTCGAGGCCGGGGGGCGGAACGCCTTGATGGTGGCGTCCTTGACGGTGCGGTTCATGCGTTCGGCCTGGCCGTTGGTCCAGGGATGGTAGGGCTTGGCGAGCCTGTGCTCGATCCCGTGCTCGTTACAGACGCGGTCGGAGATGGGGGCGCCGAGGTGTCGCCTGCTCGGCCCGTTGCGGTTCTTCGGCAGGTCGGCGAATGCCATGCCGTTGCCGGTCAGCACGGTGGGGATGGCACAAGGGAAGGCTTCGACCACGCCGCGCGGGAACTCGGCCCCGTTCACCGTGCCGGCGTCGTTGCGGAACTCGGCGTAGGTGAACCCGGCGCAAACCAAGCGGTTCCGCCTTGGACACCC
>CAXSEX010000371.1:0-4848 GCA_964236415.1 uncultured Acetobacteraceae bacterium
CGGACGACCCCACCCCTCGGAACAAGGCCGTGGTGGCAGTTGCTACATGATACCGTGAAAGTGCATTCCTATAGATCGGCGTGGAAGTTTGGCTCATCCGCGGCCTCGGTGCAGCCCATGGCAGTCGCGAGTGCGCGTGAGCACATATCCTGAACACCTCGGAGTTCATGCTGTCCCGTGTCCAAGCGCTTCCTGCCCCTCGTGCCCGCCGGCCTCGTGGTCGATCAGGTGCTGCCCACCCCTGACCGCCTCACCGTCATGTGCCGGTCCCGCATAGCGGCACCGCTCTGTCCCGGCTGCGGCCACCCGTCCTCGCGGCGGCACAGCAGCTAACCCCCGCCGGCTAGCCGACCTGCCCTGGCAAAGCCGCCGCGTGCAGGTCGAGGTGCGGGTGCGCCGGCTGCGCTGCGGGCGACCCGGCTGCGAGCACCGCATCTTCGCCGAGCGCGCGCCTGCCTGCTGCCGCCGGGCCTTATTCTCAGCGGACGGCCCGCCTGGGCGGCCTGCAGCGCCACATTGGCCTGGCGCTGGGCGGCAAGGCTGGCGCGCGTCTGGCCGAACGGATCGGCTCGCCCGTAAGCGGCGCGACCCTGCTCCGTCTCGTCCGTCGTAGCGCGCCTGCGACGCCCAGCACGGCGCCGCGCGTGCTTGGGGTGGACGACTGGGCTTGGCGCCGCGGACAGCGCTACGGCACGGTCCTCGTGGACCTGGAACGTCATGCCGTCGTTGACCTATTGCCCGACCGAGAGGCGGACAGCTTCGCAGCCTGGCTGCGGGACCGCCCCGGCGTAGAGGTGATCGCCCGCGACCGGGGTGCAGCCTACGCCGACGGCGGCAGGCGCGGTGCGCCGGATGCCCTCCATGTCGCTGACCGGTGGCACTTGCTGGAAAACTGTAGCGCCGCGGTTCTTGAGGCGGTGAAGCGGCACATGCCCGCACTCCGGGCTGCGGCCCTGCCGGCGGCCCAATCCGCCTTCAGCGCTCCTGCGGTTGCAGCGATAACCGTGGCGCCCGCGGCAGACCCGGGCGCGCCGCCGCCGATGACGAGCGCAGCGGCTGCAGTATGAGGGATGGCAGCGGCGCGTGCAGGTGCATGACGAGGTGATGCAGCTGCACCAGCGGGGCGTTCCTGTCCGCCATATCGCCCGCGACCTGGCGCTGTCGCGCAACACGGTGCGGCACTGGGTGCGCGGCGAGCAGCCCGAACTGCACCGGCCGCGGATGTACTCGCTCGACCCCTGGCGGGCGGTGCTGGAGCAGCGCTGGGCCGAGGGCTGCCGCAACGGCGCCCGGCTCTGGCGGAACATGCGCGATGCCGGGTTCAAGGGCGGGATGCGGGTCATCACCGAATGGGCCAACCGGCAACGGCTGGCGGACCCAGAGCGGCAGCACGGATCAGCAGACGTTCCAGCAGCGCGACTTCTTACTCGGCATGCGGCATATTCGGCGCGGCGGGTGGCCCGGATGCTCGCGGCCGACTTGGCGACTGTTGTGGAACCGGACCGCGCCTATGTCGAACGGCTGCTGGCATTGTCGCCGACGCTGGCCGCGGTTCGCGACCTTGCCCAGCGCTTCGCTGCCTTGGTCCGCGCCCGCTCTGCGGATGCCCTCACACCCTGGCTGACCGATGCCGAGGACAGCGAGTTGCGCGGCTTCGCCGCTGGCCTGCGCCCAGCCCTGACGCTGCCTTGGAGCAGCGGCCAGGTCGAAGGACAGGTCACCCGCCTGAAGCTGGTCAAGCGCCAGGGCTACGGGCGGGCAAAGCTCGACCTGCTCAGGGCGCGCCTGGTCCGTGCCGCATGACAACGACCTGCACCGAAGCTGCGGATGAGCTAGCATTGCCGATTGACAGCCCAGGCGGCCTGGGCAGGCACTCCGTCAGTGCAACCACGCGCCGGCGGGCAAACGGCGTGGTGGAGCTCGTGCCGCCCGGCGCAACGCACTGGGTGGAACGCCCATCTCGCGCTGGAAGCGGTCGGCGAAGTGTGCAGGGGACGGGAAGCCTGACTGCAATCCCACCCGGGCCAACGGGAGGTCGGAGTGCATCACCAGGTGCCGCGCCCGCTCCAGCCGGCGACGGAGCATGTAGGCGTAGGGCGTGACGCCCGTCGTGCGGCGGAACTCCCGGGCGAAATGGTGCAGGCTCAGGTTCGCCTCGGCCGCGAGTTGGCTGAGCGATGGGGACGAGGCGACCGGACCGAGCAGGCGGGCTTCGATCAGTTCCTCCACCCGCCGCAGCTGCCGCCGCGCCAGGCCGCCGACGGCCCTGTTGCCTTCGCGGGGCGGCTGTTCGATCATCGCCCGGGACAGCCGCATGACGATGCTCGACAACAGCAGGGGGTCCGAGCCGACGCCCTGGTGCAACGCCACGAGCGCCCGTTGCGCGCATCGCTCGAGTTCCGGGTTCCGTTCCAGGAAGCGCGCCGTCACGTTTGGGCGCCCCTTCAGCCCGGACGCCTCCGCCAGGTTCGCCAAGGGGACGAAGACCTTCGCCACGGCGGCCTTGCCGCGAATCGAGAACTTGGTCAGTTCGTCCGGATCGGCCACGGTGATCAAGCCCACGACCGAGGGCTTGTGCGACCAGGAACCGGCCCTCCAGCGCTCGGACGTCTGGGTTTCCGTGAGAAGAAGGGTGAGGCAGGCGGCGTCGTCCCCGCCGGCGATGACCTCCTCGGAGTCCTCGTGCCGCCAGTGCGCGATCGTGAGGGGAATACTGGGATCGAGAGCCGGTGTGCCGGGTGCGCCGGCGGCCATGTGGCTTGCGTTCGTCAGCAAGGTCATCGCTTCTCCTCCAGATTGAAAAGCTTCATGGAAATCGGCTGCAAAAAGACCGGGTGCGCATCGGGCAGCGGACAGCGGGCTAGGCGAAAGGAACGTCCACGCCAAAGCCTTGGGAAGCAGGCTTTACAGCCTGCCGGTCCGGCGCGCCTGCTCGCCCGCAGTCATGGGTAGTAAGCCAGCGTCGGATTCGAGCGGGCGTCAGGTTGCCGCCGCATAGGACAGTGGCGACGCGGGCACCGCGGAACCGGGCTTCGTGCTCGATCAAGGCAGCGACGCCCGCCACCCCGGCCGGCTCCACCACAAGCCCAAGTGCTTCATGCACGAGACGCATGGCCGCAAGGATCGCGGCGTCCGACACGGAAAGCACCGCATCGACGGTCGCGCCCATGCAGGCGAGCGCGTAAGGCACGGGCACGCGCACCGCGATGCCGTCCGCGATCGTGCGGGCGGCCTGGGTCTCCACAGATGATCCCGACTGCCAGGACAGCAGCATCGCCGGCGCATCCTCGGCGACCACGCCAACCACTCGGCATCCGGGCCGCTCCGCCTTGAGCCAGGCGCCCATGCCCGTCGCGAGCGCGCCGTTGCCGAGTGGCACCAGGACCGTCTCGAACGCGGCCCCGTTGCGCGTCAGCTCAAGGGCAATCGTGCCTGCGCCCTCGGCGACCTCAGGCGTGGCCCCATCCTCCAGGAACACGGAACCGGTGGCTTCGGCGAAGGTGCGTCCCGCAGCCTTTGCGGCGTCGAAGTCCTCGCCCCCCAGCACGACGCGCGCACCGAAGCGGCGCATGGCCTCCACCTTGAGCGGGTTCGCCGCGGCTGCGGCGTAGATCACCGTCTCGATGCCGCGCTTGGCGCCGGCATAGGCGATACCCTGCCCGAAGTTGCCAGCCGATGCCGACACGACCCGGCGGGTCCCGGCGGGCAGCGCCGCCAGGGCGAGGTCGGTTCCGCGGCCCTTGAAGGACCGGATCGGGTTCAAGGTCTCCACCTTGGTGACCAGGGTGCATCCGAGATGCTTGTCCAACACGCTGCTTCCAAGCAGCGGCGAGGCGAGGAAGAGGGGGTCAATCGTGCCAACGGCGGCGGCGATGCGGGACGGATCGGGCGGGCGTGGTGCATTCGGCATGGGACGAGCCTACCCCCATGCCGGTTCCACCTCACCGCAATCTCGGGCAGGTTCGCGCAGTTTTCATGCGTGGAGCCAGCAATGAACGCCGAAAAAGCAGCGTCTCTGGAGCTTGATGCCGCGAACCGGCGGCTGCTGGGCCTTGTTCAGACCGACAGCCGCATGTCGGCCGAGTGCTTGGCCGACGCCGCCAATCTTTCAGTGTCCGCCGTGCAGCGCCGCTTGCAGACCTTGCGCCGCAGTGGCGTGATCGTCGGCGAGGTCGCCCTAGTGGACCCCAAGCGGGTTGGGCGGCCGCTCACGATGCTGGTCGAAATCCAGATCGAGCGCGAGCGCCCCGAGTTGCTTGGTGCCCTGCGCGACTGGCTCTCAAAGGAAGAGGCCGTGCAGCAGGCCTGGTACGTCACCGGCGAGGCCGACTTTGTGCTCGTGGTCACCGCTGCCAGTATGGAGGGTTTCGATGTACTCATGGAACGGCTGCTCGCCGAGAACCGGAACGTGCGCAAGTTCAAGACCGGGGTTGCGCTCCAGGTGACGAAGCGCTCGCTTTTCGTGCCGGTTGATCCCGAGTGAGGCCCAGTAGCCGCGAAGGTGTGCAAGATGGCGCAGCGTGGAGGAAGGGGCGCGCGAGCCGGTCCGCCTTGCCCTCATCGGTGACGACGGTCCGACGGGCACCCTCTCGGACGAGAGCGGCCCTGTCCCCTGGTGACGCGGCCGCCAGCGGCACAGCACCGCAGTGCCGTTGTCCGCCAAACGAAGGCGAAGGTCAGGCGGACACTCGGCTACGGTGGTCCGCTCTCGACCCGAGATAGTCATTCAGTCCACGAAGTATGCCGCCCGGAACCGGCCGTCCCGTTGAGTCCGAATAACTGGCTCAATCGATTGCGAGGCGCTGTCGCAACCTGTCCAGCAGCCAACGGCCGGCAGGGCCTAGCGCG
>CAXSEX010000372.1:0-4818 GCA_964236415.1 uncultured Acetobacteraceae bacterium
CGCCCGCCTGGCGTCGCGCCTGGCCATGCCGGTCAGCGGCGACACGCTGCTGCGCTTGATCCGGGCAGCGCCGTTGCCGGCGGCCTCGACACCGCGCATCGTCGGCATTGATGATTGGGCTTGGCGCCGAGGACAGCGCTACGGCACGCTTATCGTCGACTTGGAGCGCAATCGTCCGATCGACGTTCTGCCCGACCGTGACGCGCAAACGGTTGGGACGTGGCTGAACGGCCATCCCGGCATCGAGGTCGTCGCGCGTGACCGCGCCGGTGCTTACGCCGACGGCGTTCGAAGCGGTGCACCCGGGGCTGTCCAGGTCGCGGACCGCTGGCACCTTCTGCGCAACCTTGGCGACGCCCTGGCCAGGGTGCTCGACCGGCATCACCCTCACCTGCGCGCAGCAGCGGACACGGCTGCAAAGGGCGTGCAAGACGCGCAACCAGCGGTCGACGTGTCCTCGACATCTATAGCTGAGCTCCCTCCCTCCGACCGGCACGCCATCCGACGTGGCCGGTTCGATGAAGTGATGGCGCTGCATGGCCAGGGCTGGCCGGCGCGGCGCATCGCTCGCGCAGTTGGGGTCAACCGCCAAACCGTGCAGGGCTGGCTACGGTCAGGACAGCTGCCGATCTGGCGCCAGCAGCCGCGTGGCAGCACGGTGGACCGTCACGCTGAGCACCTTGATCGGCGCTGGAACGAGGGCTGTCGCAACGCCGCCCAGCTGTGGCGCGAAGTCCAGGAGCAAGGCTTTCGCGGGCAGCTGCGGACGGTTCAGCGCTGGGCCTGCGACCGTCGCAGCGCTGATCCGGCAGCATCCAGGATGAGCCATGGGACGGCAGCGTGGTCGGTGCCCTCCAAGCAGCGGACGGCGTGGCTGGTTGTCGCTGATCCCGAGAAGATGAGCGCCATGGAACAGCGGTTCGTCGATGCCCTGATCGCGCGTTCGCCGGAGCTTGCTGGCCTCGTCAGCCTGGCGCGCGAGTTCCGCACCATGGTGCGCCATCAGCAGGCCGACCGGCTGGACGGGTGGCTCGCTGCGGCGAAGGGGTCTGCCCTGGCCGGATTTGCCGCAGGGCTCGTGCGCGATCTCGCGGCGGTCCGGGCGGCGTTGTCATTGCCGTGGAGCACCGGACCCGTGGAGGGCCAGATCAGCCGCCTGAAGACGATCAAACGGACCATGTGCGGCCGCGCCGGCTTCGAACTGCTGCGCCACCGCATCCTGCAAGCGGCCTGAACGATGCCGCTTCAGCCTCATGCCTGCACCGAGAATGCGGAAGGACCGCAAAACCCCTCCGGTGGCGACACGAGGAACTCAGCCATCCTGCGTAGCAGGGAAGAGATGGAATGCATGACGAGGTAAGTGTTTTTCGTCCGTAATGGACGGACGGAGACAGGTGATGAGGCTCCCGGATGAGGTGGCAGCGATGCTGCGCCTGTACGGGCTGGGCTGGTGCTCCGAAGATTGATGCTGGTGGCGAATTCGCCGGTCCTGCCGCCAGGCTGTCCTCGGCATCCCTTGCGAAGTCGAGGCGCCCGGTGAAGGCGGGTTCGGCAGACCGCTACGCCTGCGAACGAATGGGCAACTCCGAATTCGCCACCATCCTCAAGATTGGCTTTGCCCTTCCAGGAGCAGAAACACTACCTACATGTCCTATAGGGTATGGAGGCTGTGATGGCGGGCACCACTGTTTCGTTCATAGCGGATGCAGCGCTGACCGCGCGCATCAGGGAGATCGCCCGGTCCGACGGGGTGACGCAGAGTCAGGCCGCGGCACGTGCCTCGGCCCTGGGCGCCCTTCTTCCCCCGGCCGCAAGGCGGACGCTGCGCTTCGTCATGGACGAGGGTGGGGATGATGCGCGACAGCAGCTTGCGGCCGTGCTCGCCAAGGCGATCGCCCAGGTCGGCAACCAGGCGCTGGAGCGGCAGCTGCTCGCGCGCGCCGACGCGGCCGGGCTGGCTCGCGAAAATGCGCGAAGCGCATTTCTCGGATCCACGGAAGCCGAGAAGGAACTTGCCCGGCTTGCCGTGGAGGCCGTCGCGGACCATCGCCGCCAACATGCCGAGGATGCACTGGAGGCGGAGGACGGGCAAGAGGTCACCCCACGTCTCCGGAAGCCTCTGGTTTCCGGGGGAGGCTTTGGAAACTGAGACGCCGGTGGTCCTGCGGCTGGCGCTCGACGTGAACGTCTGGGTCAGCCACTACCTGTCCCTTTCCAGGGGCAGGGAAGGCTCGGCCGCCCAGCGCCTCGTCCGGAGCGCCTTCGACGGCCATTGCCGTCTGGGCCCGGTTCAGCCGGTCATCTCCCTTGCGATGCTCGACACCCTCCAGGAGGTGCTCGTCAGGGTCGGCCTGCCGGAGCGGCTCGCCGAGGCGGCCCGGAACGCGGTGGAGGCCTCCGCGACCGGCGGCGTCGTGGGCGAGGCGCCGCACCTCGTGCTCGGGGGCGGCGTTCAGCCGCTCGGCGACGTCGAAGACAGGGGCGTGCTGGAGACGGCGATCGCGGGCGGCGCGGACTTGCTGGTCACGAACAACATGGCGGACTTCGTGCCCGGACCTAGGGCCGACATCGACGCGGAGGTCATCCATGCCGGGCTGGACCGGCGGCCCGACGTGCTCCTGCTCAGGCACGCCAGGCTGCAACACGGGCTTGTCATCGCGTCCGTGTTCGCGGCGCGTCCCTGGTTGCTCGACGGGGTGCCGCCTCCGCCCGGGATCCTCGCGCGCTTCCTCTCCTAGAAGGCCCAGGATCCTGTTGATGCGGCGGGAAGCCTGTTTCAGGTTTCCACGGCCACCGCAGGCAAGAACGCCAGGCAGGAGAACACCCTGTCGGCCGCCGAAAGCGAACGGGTCATCGGCATCGTCGTGCTCGTCGGCCAGCTGAGGCGATGATCCAGAAGTCCGACCACGCAAACCGCGCCGTCCCGCAAATCTCAGGTTTGCGGTGGGTTGAGGAAGTCTTCAACGTGCCGTCATGGATGTCGCGCTGGCTCCAAGAGCCGCTGCCTGCTCTTGGCGGCAAGCTGCCCATCGACCTCATGGACACCATGGAAGGGCAGTCCTCGTGTCCACGGCACTCGCGCAAGTGCAGGGTGACGCCTACGCTTGGGCCACGCCGCATGGATGCGCCACCGTCGGCGGAATGGTGGATCCGGAGCATATCCATCGAGCCGCAACGTCCGGCAAGGACAGCTGATACGATCAGCGGCGGCGCTTGGCTTTGCTGCCTCCTGGCGAGGGCGGCTTCAGGGCGGATGCCCAGAAGCTTGCCAGCTGCTTGGCGCCAGTGTTCATCGCGGCCGCCTGCTGGCGGCGGGCTTCCTTCGTCAGCACGCCCCGGGCCGCCCCGGCCCAGGCGTTCGCGCCACTCAGGAACAGGCTCAGCGCCGGGTTCCTCTTCGTCCACGGATTGGCCATGAGGTACTCCTGCGTGGGTGGGTCGGCTCTGTGACCGGTGAGCCCGGCACGTCGTTTCCAGCTATCGGACGGCTGATCGCGCATGGCGCGTGCTGCACAAGTTAGCGTCGATGCTCTCCGGGCGCGACGGAATACCTCGGCGCAACGTCATGAGGGTGCCTTGGTTTTGGATATGGCGTTCATCCGCGGGATAATGGAACCATGCTGGGTCGCCGGGCTTTACGCTGCTTCCGCTACCGGATCTCTGGGGTCACTCGGATCGCTGCCTTCTGACGAGCCAGTTGCAGACTGCTCCCGCAAGCAGAAGAACGGACGTCGTGAGAAACACCGCGCGCATCCCGAGATGGCCGCCGACGAGGCCGCCGACCAGGGGCCCGGCGACCTGGCCCGCGAACTGCGCCGATATCGCGTAGCCCAGGATCGTGCCCACGACCCCGTCCGGCACGCTGTGGCGGAGCAACGCGTTGATGGACGGCAGCAGACCCGCGAGCGACAGCCCCATCAGGAACCGCAGGGCCACTAGCTGCCAAGCGCTGGCCACGAACGCCTGAGGGATCAGGAGCAGCGCCGTGGTGAGCAGGCAGCCCAGGATCACGGTCCAGGCGCCGACCCGGTCCGCCAGGCGACCGAGCCTAGGTGCCGCCAGGATGCTGCCCAGCGCCGAGGCGGACATGACCACGCCGGACGTCATCGCGACATCCCCGCCATGGACCAGCTGGCCGACATAGACGGTGATGATCGGCTCGATCGACATGTTGGCCAGCATGAGCAGCATGGCGGTCGCGAGCATCGCGATGACCGGACGCCGATCGGGGATGCTGGCCCAGGCGCCACGCCGTCGATGGTGCCGGGCACGCGGCACGGCGCCGCGCCGGTCCTCCTTGAAGGCGACGAAGATGACCCCGCCCGCGAGGTGGAACGTCTCGCGGATGCCGATGAGGGACGGCAAGGCGCCGCCGATCAGGGGGCCGACCAGGCCGCCAGCCATGACGCCGGTGGACAAGGTGCCGAGCGCCCAGGACGAGCGGTCCTTCGGGGTCTGGGTCGCGACCAGCACGACCGCGCCCGACGAGTAGCCGCCGAGCAGGCCCGCGAGCAGGCGCAACAGCACGAGTTGCCAGACCGTGTGCACGGTGCCGATGAGCGACGTGGTCACCGCCATGCCCCTGCAAAGCAAAGCTTTGCAGGAGGGCTGGCGCGGATCAGGATGGGCTTGCGCCCGTAGAGGTCGGCGAGCTTGCCCCACAGGGGTGCGACCAGCCCGGCGCCGAGGAAGGTGGCGCCGAACGCGATGCCTGACCACTGCACGACGGCGGCGGGCGTGCGTGCGCCCAGCTACTCGATGTAGCGGCATTATGGAGCAACTGCCACCAGACAGGCGGTCTGACCTCAAGGTATGATG
>CAXSEX010000373.1:0-4798 GCA_964236415.1 uncultured Acetobacteraceae bacterium
GGGCCGAAGCGCGTCGCAGCGTCCTGCATCAGCGTGTGCAGCGGCGCCGCGGGGAGTGGCGCGTGCCAGTCCACGCCGTCGGGGTAGTGGTCCAGCCAGGGGTAACGCGGGTCCATCCCGGGCGGGCGGCGCTATTCCGCCGCGGCGCTGAAGTCCGGCGCCCGGCGTTCCAGGAAAGCGGTGAAGGCTTCGCGCGCCTCGGCGCCGCGCAGCGCTTGAGAAAACGCCGCCGCCTCTTGGGCCATCTGGGCGAGCAGCGCCCCGGGGTCGCCGCGCATCAGGGCACGGGTCGCGGCCAATGCGGCCGGCGGCTTCGCCGCGAGCTTCCGCGCCTGGGCGCGCGCGTGCCCGAGCAGGTCGCCGGCGGGGATGACCGCGTTCACCAGCCCGGCGGCGCGCGCGGCCTCCGCATCCATCGGCTCCCCCAGCAGCAGCAGCGCGGCGGCCCGGGCGAAGCCGACACGCGACGGCAGCAGGACGCTGCTGCCGGCCTCCGGCACCAGGCCGAGATCGACGAAGGGAACGGACAGGCTGGCCTCCGGGCTGGCGTAAACCAGGTCGCAGTGCAGCAGCAGCGTGGTGCCGATGCCGATGGCCGGGCCGTTCACGGCGGCGACCAGCGGCTTGTTGAAGGTGGCGACCGCGCGGATGAACTGCCCGGGCGGCGCGCCGTCGAGGCCGCCGGACATGGCGAGGAAATCCTTGATGTCGTTGCCCGCGGTGAAGATGCCGCCCTCGCCCGTGACCAGCACGGCGCGGACCGCCGGGCGCGCGGCGGCGTCCCGCAGCGCCGCGGTCAGCGCGCCGTACATCGCCCCGGTGATGGCGTTCTTCTGCTCCGGCCGGTTGAAGCGCAGTTCCAGCACGCCGCCGGCCTCATGGATCAGGATCTCTTGCGTCATGGGGGCACCTTTGGCGATGTTGCGGGCGGAACCACTGGATAGCGTGCGGCATGGCCACGGAACAATATCAGGCGCTGGTTGGCGAATCCTTTTCGAAGGAGGTGCATTTCGACGCCGAGGGAATCGCCGAGTTCGCCCGGCTGTGCGGCGACACCAACCCGCTGCACCACGACGCCGCCTATGCCGCCGGGTCGCGGTTCGGGGGCATCATCGCTTCGGGGCCGCAGGTCACGTCCCTGATGATGGCGACCATCGCGGCGTTCATCGCGTCGCGCGGACCCGGCGTGGGCCTCAATTTCAGCTTCCGGCTGCGCTCCGCCGTGCGGGCCGGGGAGACCGTGACGATGCGCTGGCGGATCACGGGGGTGAAGCAGAAACGCTCGCTCGGCGGCCACGTCATCTCGCTGGAGGGCGAGGCCGTGCGCCCGGACGGGACCGCCGCCGTGGCCGCGACGGGCGAGGTGCTCGGGATGGACGCGCCCTGAGCCTGGACGACGCCTGAAGGGGGCTTGCTGGCCTGGGCGTGTCCGGCCACTCTGCCGGGATGCACACTCCCGACACCGAACGCTTCACCGAACGCTTCACCGAACGCTTCCTGGCCGACCTCCACGCGCTGCGCCGCATCGGCGCGTTCCGCACCGGGGTGCACCGCCCGACCTATACGCCGGAGGACATGCAGTCCCGGGAGTGGCTCATGGCGGGCATGGCGGAGGCGGGCCTGGTGCCCGAGATGGACGGCATCGGCAACGTGCTGGGCCGCCACCCCGGACCCGGCCCCAAGCTGCTGGCCGGCAGCCACATCGAAAGCCAGAACGAGGCCGGGTGGCTGGACGGGGCGCTGGGCGTGGTGTCCGCCCTGGCGCTGGCCCGCGCCGGGCTGCCGGTCGATGTGATCGTCTTCGCCGACGAGGAAGGGCATTACGGCTCCTTCCTTGGCTCCCGCTCCTTCACCGGGCTGCTGGAGGAGGCGGAGATCGACGGCCTGGCCAACCGCTACCACGGCAAGCCGCTGCGGGACGCGCTGGGGGAGGCCGGGCTGGCGGGCCGGCCGCGGCTGGCGATGGAGGCGGGGCGCTACAAGGGCTTCGTCGAGATGCACATCGAGCAGGGCACCACGCTGGAAGCGGCGGGCGAGCAGGTCGGCGTGGTGACGGGGATCGTGGCGATCTGGCAGTACCGCATCGTCATCGAAGGCCAGCAGGACCACGCGGGCGGCACCACCATGGCGGAGCGGCGGGATGCGGGTCTGGCCGCGGTGCGGCTGCTGGCGTGGCTCGACGCGGAGTTCCCGAAGCACTGCGCGGAGCGGACGGTGTGGACCTGCGGGCGGATCGCGCTGTCGCCTGGCGCCGCGTCCATCATCCCGGGCCGGGCGGAGGTGCTGTTCCAGTTTCGCGACATCTCGGTGGAGGTGCTGGAGCGGCTGGACGCCGTGCTGCGCCGGGGCGTGCAGGAATGCAACCGGCGGGAGCGGTGCGTGGCGACGCTGGAGGTGATGGGGCAGTCGGCGCCGGCGCCGTGCGATGCCGGGTGGCAGGACGCGCTGGCCGCGGCGGCGGAGGCGTTGGCGCCGGGGAAGTGGCGGCGGATGCCGAGCGGGGCGGGGCACGACGCGCAGTACATGGCGCGGGTGATGCCTTCGGCGATGCTGTTCGTGCCGTCGATCGGGGGCATCAGCCACCATTGGAGCGAGGACACGAAGGCGGAGGATTTAGCGATGGGGGTGCGGGTGCTGGCGGAGGGGGCGCGGGGGTTTCTCGCGAGGTAGCGTCCGGCACGCGCCGCGGTCAGCCCCGCACGCTCAGCGCCGTCCGACCCTTCTCAGCGCGATCTCCGTGGCGCAGCGGCTGTCGGTCGCGGTCCCGGTCAGCAGGCCGCCGGCGACCTTCCCCTGAAGAATGGTGAAGTTGTGGAAGCTGTGCGGGCTTCTCCACAACCCGGAGGCCCGAAGGCTGCCGTCCGACCCCACCGTGCCCGTCATCGTCGTGCCGGAATTGAACAGCTGCATCCTCAGGCGGCCGCCGGCGATGTCGGCTGCGGTCCTGCCCGTCGCCGCCGTGATCCCGCACGCCTCCAGGAGGTTGGACTCGCGGGTTCCGACATACCGCCCATCATACAGCCGGGATGGCTCAGGGTTGGACGTGCCGGAGCAGCCGCACAGCGCGGGCACGGCCATTGCCAGAAGCCAGAGCCGGGGGATGAGCGGGCTGGGGCATGTCCCTGCGGGGTCTGTGTGCAAGCCAGGCCGACCTCTGTTCCGGGCACGTAGGCAGGCCCTGCCGCCAGCTTAGGGCGATTCCCGAGCGGAACCCAACCCGAACTGATCCCTCCTTGGCTTGGCGGGCGCCTTTGAGGTGTCATGTGGGTCTTGGCCCGGCCTTATATGCAACGAACAGGTGCCGCCAGCGGAGATGTCATCCACGGCCTTTGCTGCCGTGGGGCCGTAGGCATGGATATTGCTCACCCTCGGCCTGCGTTGCCTGCGCGCTGCTTGAGGGCGTTGGGCGCGCTGGCCGGAGGATGACGGGTTGGGAGCACTACGGATCGCGGCAAAGCGCCTGCTCGGCGCCATCCCCAGCCTGGCTGGCGTGGTGGTCGTCACCTTCCTGCTGTCGCATGCATTGCCGGGCGACCCCGCCGTCTTGTTTGCCGGGCCTGCCGCGAATGCAGAGTCGGTGGCGCAAGTACGGGCGCATCTCGGGCTGGACCGCAGCCTGGCCGTGCAGTTCCTCGGCTATGCCAGCGACATGGCGCATGGGAACCTCGGCCAGTCGCTGACCACGGGCCAGCCGGTGCTGACCGACTTGGTGCAGCGCCTGCCGGCCTCGCTTGAGCTGACCGCGGCGGCCGTCCTGTTCGCGGTGGCCGTGGCCATGCCGCTCGGCGTGCTGGCGGCGACGCGGGAAGGCTCGTTCATCGACCACCTGTGCCGGAGCACCGTCACCCTCGCCGCGGCGTTCCCGACGTTCTTCGTCGCCCTGCTGCTGGTCTATGTCTTCTACTACCTGCTGCGCATCGCGCCGGAGCCGCTGGGCCGGCTGAACGACGTGTACTTCGAGGCGCCGGAAACGGTCACCGGGTTCTACCTGGTCGATTCAGCCATCGCCGGCCAGTGGGCGACCTTCGGCGGCGCGCTGGCGCAGATGGCGCTGCCGGCGGTCTCGCTGGGCCTGTTCGCGCTCGCGCCGATTGCCCGGATCACCCGCGCGGCCATGCTGACGGCGCTGGGCAGCGACTTCGTCCGCACCGCCCGCGCCTGCGGCCTGTCGCGCCGCCGGGTGCTGGTCACCTACGCCATGCGCAACGCCGCCCTGCCGGTGGTCAACGTGCTGGGCATGGTGTTCTCCTTCGTGCTCGGCGCCAACGTGCTGATCGAGGACGTGTTCGGCTGGCCCGGCGTCGGCGCCTACGCGGTCAAGGCGGTGATCCAGTCCGACTACGCCGCCGTGCAGGGCTTCATCCTGATGATGGCGGCCGTTTACATCCTGCTCAACCTCCTCGTGGACCTGCTCAGCATCGCGGCAGACCCGCGCGTGCGGATGGAGGCCTGACCGGTGCCCCCCGTCGCACCCCTGCGCGCCGCGCGCCCTCTCGCGCCGCCCCAGGCTTCCCGCCCGTTCGCCCTGCTGCGCGCCGCCCGCTATGCCCTGGCGCAGAACCGCCTGACCCTCGTGGCAAGCGGGCTGTTCGGCTTGCTGGTGCTCTGCGCCGTGCTCGGCCCCGCCGTCGCGCCATACAATCCGCTGGCCACGGACACGGCGGCCCGGCTGCAAGCGCCGAGGGTCGCGCACCTGTTCGGCACGGACGCGCTCGGCCGGGACATCCTGAGCCGGGTGGTTGTGGCGGCGCGGCTCGACCTGGGCATGGCGGTGTCCGCGGTCACCGTCTCGTTCCTG
>CAXSEX010000374.1:0-275 GCA_964236415.1 uncultured Acetobacteraceae bacterium
GGGGATCGTCGGCAGGACTGCCGGCAGGAGCGTTGGCGAGGCTTCCTGCACCGCGCCCGGCTGACGCACGATGGCGCTTCCGGCCGCTGTGGGATCAACTGCGGTGCGGGCCTGTCGGTCAGACGGCGGCAAATCTTGATCAGGGGATCGTGACGCGGCAGCGGCCTCGGCCGGCTTTGGCGTTGGAAACGTCGGAGCCTTGGCAGGCGGGGCGCTGCGATAGAACGCTGCGGCCGGCGGCGGGTCGGGTGCCGCGGCAACGCGCGGAGCGTCGG
>CAXSEX010000374.1:285-4791 GCA_964236415.1 uncultured Acetobacteraceae bacterium
TCGGTGCCGGGCAGGGCGCCACCGGCCACACCCGGCGCGAGCGCCAGGCCAGACACATGATTGTTGCGCAAGGGCGGTCCCAAAACTTCGAGTGTCGCCGCGCCAGCACAGACCAAGCCGACAACGCCAAGCCAGAACCTGCCCAAGCCACGGAATGAGGAAGAGCGGCTTGCCACGCCATGATCAGCGTAGATTTCCAAATCCCTGCTCAGTTGCTCACCTATAGATTTTGCCTCTTCGACTTGCATTTCAGCGTTCGAAAAAACCAGTTCTTGAGTACGAAAATCAACCGTCATCCTATTCAGGACCCTGACCTGACCATATTCTCTCTAACTTAACTATCTTTCAGGTTGCTTGGAGGCATCGTCACAGTTGGCGCAGTTCACAACCTACAGTATCGTTGCTAATTCAATCCATAAAGGATGCTTGTATTATGTATAATAAGCTTTTCGGCCACGCCAAGAGGCTCGAAGCGGGGGCGGCGAGTCGGGTGAACCCGATCAACTGCTCGCTGGAGCGGTCATCGGGAGCGTTGCAGGTCCGGGCAGGCCCGCCATTGCGAGCCGCAGGGGCCAGTTCCGCGCCCCGTGATGTCCTGCTTCCCAACGGCCCGCCAACCGCCAAGACGACCGGATTTGGCAGGAGGAGAGGAAAAGCCCGGGCCAGTCGTCCGGCGTTGCAGATCCCTCAGGCTATACGGCCATGATCGCTGCACGCCCGTCAGCGGCGGTCAGGCGTCCGATATGCCGCCGACCGGGTCGAGGCGATAGCCGCCGCCTTCTGTCACCAGCAGACGCGCGTTGCTGGGGTCCGGCTCGATCTTCTGACGCAGGCGATAAATGTGCGTTTCCAGCGTGTGGGTCGTGACGGCCGCGTTGTAGCCCCAGACCTCGTTCAGCAGAACCTGCCGTGCCACCGGGCGGGTTCCCGCGCGATACAGGAACTTGAGGATGGCTGCTTCCTTCTCGGTGAGGCGGATGCGGCGGTTCTTCACCGGCTCATGCAGCAGCTTGGCGCTGGGGCGGAAGGTGTAGGGGCCGATGGTGAAGACGGCGTCTTCGGAGTTCTCGAAAATCCGCAGCTGCGCGCGCAGCCGGGCCAGCAGCTCCGCCAGGCGGAACGGCTTGGCGATGTAGTCGTTGGCGCCAGCATCCAGCCCGCGGACCACGTCCGCCTCGTCGTCCGACCCGGTCAGCATGATGATCGGCATGCGCAGGCCCTGCCGGCGCAGCAGCGCGCAAAGGTCGCGGCCGTCGCCGTCAGGCAATCCCACGTCGAGGATGATGGCGTCGAAACGGGCGTCCTTGCCCGTCATCAGCGCCTCCGCCTCCGAGATGGTCGTGGCCTCGGCAACCGCAAACTCGCCGTCAACCTGAAGCTGCTCAAGAAGGGCCTCCCGGAGAGTTGCATCGTCATCAACGACAAGGATCGGACGCTCAGCCGTCATTCGGCAACTTCCCTTTGTGAGATCAATGGCATACTGCCAACCTTGGTCTTCGTTGCCGTCCTGTTCGACAACCCGGCAAACGCGGTGGCACCCTCAAAAACAATCTGGCGCAGGGTCCAACGTGTGTCAGGCCCTGTAAAATGATACCACGACATCTTAGAATACACACATCGTCGTGAGGTGATAGGCTGCGGCACGCAAGCGGACGCCATATCCCTTGCCGGACGCCAATGATTGAGATGGAGACGACGTGGCCGAGCCGCGAGGATCACAGGCGGACCAGTCGGCCGCATCCTTCCTGCCCAACCCTGACCTGCTGCATATCCGGTCCGTGCACCGCGCCGTAGCCGATCTGCGTCGCGGCACGCCCGTGCTGCTGCTGGGCAGTCCGGATGCTGTGGTGCTGGCCGCCGACACGGTCGGCTCGGCCGGGTTGGCGGAGCTTGCGGCGCTGGCGGCGGGGCCGCCTGTCCTCCTGCTGTCGCCAGTGCGCGCCGCGGCGCTGCTGCGCCGTCCGGTCGAGCCAGGCCCGCCTATCGCCCTGCGCACGGGCGGGCTGCTTGACCCTGCGCTGCTGCGCGGGATGGCTGATCCCACGGCGGCCCAGATCCTTGCTGACCCGCCGGAGCAGGCAGCCCTGCCCGCGCCCGCAGCCGCGGCGCTCGCCTTGGTCAAGCTTGGCCGCCTGCTGCCGGCAGCCCTGGCGGCGCCGGTGCGGGCCGACGCGGCCGTGCAGGCGGCGCGTCTCGGCTTGCTGTCCGTGGCGGCTGACGATGTGTTGGCCTTCCCCGACGCAGCAGCGGGCGGCCTGGTGCAGGTGGCCTCGGTGCATGTCCCGCTCGCGGCATCTGCCGATGCGCGCTTGGTGGCGTTTCGCGCCCCGGACGCCGGGATCGAGCACTTGGCGATCCTGATCGGCAAGCCGGAGCATGCGGATGCCGCCGGGCCGGCGCCGCTGGTGCGCGTGCATTCCGAGTGCTTCACAGGGGATCTGCTGAGCAGCCTGCGCTGCGACTGCGGGCCGCAGCTGCACGCGGCGCTGGACCGCATGGCGGCCGAAGGCAGCGGGGTGCTGCTGTACCTGGCCCAGGAAGGGCGCGGCATCGGCCTTGCGAGCAAGCTGCGCGCTTATGCTTTGCAGGACCGTGGATTGGATACGCTTGATGCGAACCGTGCGCTGGGCTGGCATGCGGATGAGCGCAACTTCTTGGCTGCCGCGGCCATGCTTGACCAGCTTGGCATACGCCGGATGCGGCTGTTAACCAACAACCCAGACAAGCTGACCGCCCTGGCCGCCTTTGGATTGGAAATCGAGGCGCGCGAGCCGCTAGTGATCGCGCCGAACGGCATCAACAACCATTACTTGGTGACGAAGATGCGTCGATTTGGCCATTTGCTGGGTTGAGCAGAAGGTGGCATGGCTTTTGCCGCACGCCCTGGCATGACCCTTGCTCAATCGAAGCCATGATCCAACCCACGCCCGGCGCTGATCCTGCATCCCGCCTGTTCGGCTATGCGACACCTCCGGACGGCGCCGGGCCGATCGGGCCTGACGGCCTTTGGCCGCAGCCGATCGACGTGCCGTTCAGCGACGTGCTGAAGTCGCTGAACCCCCTGCAGCATGTGCCGGTGGTCGGCACAATCTACCGGGCGGCAACCGGCGACACCATCCCGGCGCCGTTGCGCATCCTAGGCGCTGGCATCTTCGGCGGCCCAATCGGCATCCTGGGCGCCGCCGTGCTGAGCTTCGTGGGGGCGCTGTTCACCATGGAGCCGGATTTGTCGCGTCCTTCGGCGCCGGCTGGAATGTCGGCGACCGGGTCGGAGGCGGCGATGACTCCGATCACGCCTGGAACCTTGAAGCTGGGCGAGTACACGACCCTTGCCACCGTAACCCCGGAGTTCCTGCAAAGCCCGACCCAGTTCGCCGCCGGCGGCGCGCGGCGCGGCCAGGCCGCCTACCTATCAGCCTCGCAGGAGTGGCTGCGAACCCAGGCGCTTGAGAAAGGACTGGTATGAGCGAGGACGCCGCGGGCCAGGCAATGCTGCATCCCGATGGCACACTGGTGCTGGGCAGCATGCGGCATCGTGCGGTATTCGGGCGCGGCGGCGTGCGGATGCGGAAGCAGGAGGGCGACGGGGCGACGCCGGCCGGGCTGCTGCCGCTGCGCCGGGTGCTGTATCGCGCCGACCGGGTTGCGCGCCCACGCGCTGCCGTGCCGGCCATGCCCTTGGCCCCGCATGACGGATGGTGCGACGACCCGTCGCACGCCGATTACAACCGTGCAGTCCGCCTGCCGCATGACGGCCGGCATGAGGCGCTTTGGCGGGCCGACCCGGTTTACGACATCATCGGCGTCCTTGGCTGGAATGACGCTCCGGTGCAGCGCGGGGCCGGCAGCGCGATCTTCCTGCACGTGGCCCGGCCGGATTTCGCGCCGACCGAGGGCTGCATCGCGCTTGCGCTGCCGGACCTGCGCATGTTGCTGGACGCCGGGCTGACGGCCATCCTGGTCCACGGCGCGTAGGACGCCGGGTCCCACGCGCCGTATCAAACGTCCCGGCTTAGCCCTTTCTGCGCCAGCGCCGCCAAGTAGGCATCCCACAGCGCCGCTTGTTCCCGGCCCATCTTGTGCAGCAGCGCCCAAGAATAAATCCCTGTGTCGTGGCCGTCGGAGAAGCGGATGCGCACGGCATAATGGCCGATTGGCTCAACGGCGACGATCCCGACCTCACGCTTGCCCGCGACGGTCTTCTTCTGGTCTGGCGAATGGCCCTGCACCTCGGCGCTGGGACTCTCGACCCGGAGCAGCTCGGCGGGCAACGAAACCTGGGTCTGGTCGTCGAAGTCCAGTTCGAGGCGCCGCGTCGCGCGCCGGACGCGGATGTCGGTCGGCCGCGGCGTCATATGCCATCGGGCCAAGAAGCGCCACGCGGGGCGTCGTCAAGCAGGCGTGCCTCCTCGGGCAGCATAATCGGGATGCCGTCGCGCACCGGGAACGCCAAACCGGCCTTGCGGCTGATTAGTTCCTGCGCCGCCCGGTCATAGATCAGCGGCT
>CAXSEX010000375.1:0-4777 GCA_964236415.1 uncultured Acetobacteraceae bacterium
GGCCCGCCTGCCGGAACGGGAAGGCATCGACCCGGCTCCTCGCCCGGACGGGCGCTTGATCTGGCTGCACGCCGCCAGCGTGGGGGAAAGCCAGTCGATCCTGCCGGTGCTGTCTGCCTTGCACGCCCAGGCGCCTGACGCCGCGCTCCTGCTCACCACCGGAACGGTCACGTCTGCCGCCCTGTTGGCCGAGCAGTTGCCGCGGCTCGGCCTGGGCCGCGTGCTGCACCGCTTCGTGCCGCTTGACGTGCCGGCCTGGGTGGCACGGTTCCTGGACCATTGGCGGCCGGACGTGGCGGGATTCGTGGAAAGCGAGCTGTGGCCCAACTTGATTGCAGGATGCCGGGCGCGGGGCATCCCCACCATGCTGGTCAACGCCCGCATGTCGGCCCGCAGCCTGCGCGGGTGGCGGCGCGCGCCGGGCTTCGCGCGGCAGGTCGTGGGGGCGTTCGACCGGGTGCAGGCGCAGTCGGAGGCCGACGCCACGCATCTGCGGCTGCTGGGCGCACGCCATGTGGAGGCGCCGGGCAACCTGAAGCTGGCCGCCCCGCCGCTGCGTGCCGACCCGGCCGAACTCGCCCGGCTGCAGGCGCTGATCGGCGACCGCCCGGTTTGGCTGGCGGCCAGCACCCACCCCGGCGAGGAGGACGCGGCGGGCCAGGTTCACCGTGCGCTGGCCGCCGCGCATCCGGGCCTGCTGACAATCGTGGCCCCGCGCCATCCGGAGCGGGGTGCGGCGATAGCGGCGGCGCTTGGCGCCCCTCGCCGGGCTGCGGAACAGGACCCGGGCGCCGGGGTGTGGGTGGCGGACACTTTGGGCGAGCTTGGGTTGCTGTATCGCCTGGCGCCGCTGGCCTTCGTGGGCCGCAGCCTGACGGGGCAGGGGGGACAGAACCCGTTGGAGCCGGCGCGGCTCGGCTGTGCCGTCGCCGTCGGGCCGCATACCGCAAACTTCGCCGAGGCCGTGCGGAGCCTGGAGATGGCCGGCGCGCTCACCCGGGTGGCGGACGCCGGCGAGTTGGCGCATTGGGTGGACGCCATGCTGCGCGACCCCGCACGCAGGCGCGCGGCCGGCGCCGCGGCCTGCGCCGCGGCGCAAGGCGCCGCCGGGCTGCCGGAACGCACGGCGGCGGCGCTGCTGTCCTTGGCGCATCGGTGACGCCCCCGGCGTTCTGGCAGCGAGACGGCGTGCTGCCGTGGCTGCTTACCCCGGCGGCGGCCGTGGCGGCGCGGCTCACCGCCCGGCGTGTGAGCCGGCCGGGCTGGCGCGCGCCGGTGCCGGTGCTGTGCTGCGGCAATGCCGGCGTGGGCGGGGCGGGCAAGACCACGGTGGCGCTCGATCTCGCGCGGCGGCTGGCGGCGCGGGGCGTCGCGGTGCATTGCCTGACCCGCGGCTACGGCGGGCGGTCGCGGGAGGTTTTGCGGGTCGATCCGGCCCGGCACGACGCGGGCCTGGTGGGGGATGAGCCGTTGCTGCTGGCGGCGGCGGCGCCGACCTGGGTTGCGGCCGACCGCGCGGCCGGCGCCCGGGCGGCGGTGGCGGCGGGGGCGCAGGCGCTGCTGATGGACGACGGGCTGCAGAACCCGACGCTGGTTCGGGGCACGACGCTGCTGGTTGTGGACGGGGCCGTGGGGTTCGGCAACGGCCGGGTGATGCCGGCCGGTCCATTGCGGGAGCCGGTGGCAGCGGCGGCGGCGCGGTGCCGGGCGGCGGTGCTGATCGGGCCGGACACGGCGGGCGCGCGTGCCGCATTGCCGCCCGGCCTGCCGGTGCTGGCCGCGGCATTGGAGCCGGACGCCGCGCTGCCGGGCGCGCGGGTGCTGGCGTTCTCCGGAATCGCCCGACCGTCCAAGTTCCACGCCACCTTGCGCTTGGCCGGCGCGACCGTGACGGAGTGCATGGACTTCCCGGACCACCACCGCTTCACCGGGGCCGAGTTGGAGCGCGTGCTGGCCCGTGCTACCGTACTCGGCGCCATGCCAGTCACGACTCCGAAGGACGCGGTGCGCTTGCCCGGCGCGGTCCGCAGCCAAATCCGGGTCGTGGGCGTGTTGCTGCGCTGGGACGACCCGGACGGGCTTGAGCGCCTGCTGCGCGAGGTCGTGCCGTGAGCCGGGTGCACCAAGTGGAAGCTGCCGTCGTGCGCGCCGCCATGCGCTTGATGCGGGTGCTGGGGCCGGTTGCGTCCAGCAATCTGTGCGGCGCCGTGGCCCGCGGCGTCGGGCCGCTCTTGCCAGTGTCGCGCGTCGCTCACGCCAACCTGTACGCCGCGATGCCCGAACTTGACGCTGCAGCGCGGCGCCGGGTGGTGCGCGGGGTCTGGGACAACCTCGGCCGTACGATGGGCGAACTGGCGAACCTCGCGGACCTGCGGGAAACCGCGTCCGGCCCGGGATGGGAGCTTGTCGGCAAGGAAACGCTGGACTGGCTGGTTGCAAAAGGCGGGCCGGCGATCTTCTTCAGCGGCCATATCGGCAATTGGGAGATGCTGCCCGTCGCCGCGGTGGGGAGCGGCGTGACGCTCGCCTCATTTTACCGTTCGGCGGAGAACAAGCAGATCGACGCGATGCTGCTGGACCTGCGGCGAAAGGCAGTGCGGGGCGAAATCCAGATGTTCGCCAAGGGCGCTAACGGCGCGCGCCAGTCGCTCGCCCACCTGGCTCGCGGCGGACGGCTGGCGATGCTGATGGACCAGAAGATGAATGACGGGATTGAGGCCCGGTTCTTCGGCCGCCCGGCGATGACGGCGCCGGCACTGGCGGTATTGGCGCTGCGCCTGCGCTGCCCGGTCCTCCCCAGTTTCGTCGAGCGCCTCGGCCCCGCCCGGTTCCGGGTCACATGCGAGCCGCCCTTGGCCCTGCCCGACACCGGCGACCGAACAACCGACATTGCCAGCCTCACGCAAACGGTGAACGACACGCTGGAACGTTGGATCAGGGCCAAGCCGGAAAGTTGGCTATGGCTGCACCGGCGCTGGCCGAACGCTAGAAGCGGGCCTTCGCGGGCACCTTGACGATTTCGGGCAAGGGGGACCGGGCCAGCGATTTGATCGCCGGGCGCGGCTTGCCGGAGGCGGCGCCAATGGTGGCGTCCTGCTGCTCGATGATGGCCTGGGCCGGCAAGTCGCCGTCGAGGCCCATCAGGGCAATGCTGGGCACCCGGCGGTTGCTGCTGCGGGTGCCGTCAACGTAGGTCACGTCGAACGCGACGAAGCTGCTTTCGATCTTCCGTTTAGGCGCCATTAGAGTCTCCTGGGCTGATGCCCTCGGCCGGCGCGGCCTCTCCGGTTTCGCCCTCCGCCTTGCGGCGCGCTGCGGCCTGTTCCTTCTCGCGCTGCTTTTCTTCTTTCTTGGCCTGCTTGGCGCGGTTCCGCTCAGCCCGCTGCATGTTGTAGTTAGGCTTGAAGACCATCGGGATTCCTTGCGGCGAAGGGTGGACGCGGGCCGCGCTTCAGCTTTAGCCGAGCTGGCTTTCCCGTACGACGCGCTCATGGCCATCGCGGGCATTCTTGATGCGGTATTGCAGATCCTGGGTCTCGCTCGGCATCTGCCGCACCACGGTGTAGCTCCCCCGCGGCGCATTGCCATCGAACGCGCTGGGGGAGAACTCCACCTTTTGGCCGGAGGCAAACTTATGGGCTGCCATGTCGGTCGCCTCCGGCCGCTGCCACGAGGGCAGCTCTAAGGGTTTGAAATTACGCGGCTTGCAGGTTGACCGCGGAGGTCTTGCCCTGCTGGCCGCGCTCAAGCTCGAAGCTCAGCTTCTGGCCTTCGTTCAACGAACCCATGCCGGCGCGCTCGACCGCAGAGATGTGCACGAACACATCCTTGCTGCCGTCATCCGGCTGGATGAAGCCGAAGCCCTTCTGGGGGTTGAACCACTTAACCGTTCCGACTGCCATAGTATGCTCTCCATAGGCACGGCGACCCGCACGGTGCGGGCCGAATTACTTTTGCATGAGGGGAGCACCGGAATAGCCGCGGACCCAAAAGGGTTCAACAAGCATCAATCCAAAGACTGGCTGGCCCAAGACGAAAAGCGCCGGCACTGACATGGGCCATTGCTGCCCAAATGTAAAGCAGCCCCACCAATTATGTTCAGATCGGCAGCGCCCCCTGTCCGGGCCGGTCCGCGCTGGCCGCCACCTCTCCGTCCCCGAACCGCAGCCGCAGCTTCTGTCCCGGCGCCACCCGCGCCGCCGAGGTGACCGCCTGGCCGGACCCGTCCAGCACCAAGGCGTAGCCGCGCGCCAGCACCGCCTCCGCCGACACGGAGTCCAGCCGCGCCGCAGCCCCGGCCAGCCGCGCCCGCGCTTCCCGCAGGCCGCCTTGCAGCGGTGCCGGGGACAGCCGCCCCAGGATGGCCCCGGCACGCCCTTGCTGCCTGGCCACCGCCTGGCGCAGCGCGCCCCCCAGCCGCGACGCCGCCAGCGTCACCGCGGCCCGGCGCATGGCAGCCACGCCGTCCCGGCTGGGCATGCGCAGCTCGACCTGCACCAGCGCCGCCCGGCGCGCCCGCACCAGGTTCGGCAGCGCGAGCGCCAGGCGAAGGCTCCGCGCCTCGACCGCCTGGCGCGCGGCGCGCATCAGCCCGGGCAGGTCCGGGATGCCGCGCTCCGCCCGCGCCAGCGTGGCGCGACGCGACGCTAGCAGGTTCGGCAACGCCATCGCCAGACGCTGCGCCCGGTCATCCAGGCGCTGCCGCGCGCCGCCCAGCAGGTTCGGCAAATCGGGGAGGCCGCGCTCGGCCTGGCCCAGCCGCAGCCGCCGCTCCTGC
>CAXSEX010000376.1:0-4771 GCA_964236415.1 uncultured Acetobacteraceae bacterium
AAACCTGCCGCGGGCGGCCGATGCGCTGGGACGGGTCCTCGATCATCTCCTTCCACTGGCTGATCCAGCCGACGGTGCGGGCGACCGCGAACAGCACGGTGAACATGCTGGTCGGGAAGCCCATCGCCTTGAGGATGATGCCCGAGTAGAAATCGACGTTCGGGTAAAGCTTCTTGCTGATGAAGTACTCGTCGTGCAGCGCAATCCGCTCCAACTCCATGGCGAGCTCAAGCAGCGGGTCGTCCTTGATGCCCAACTCCGCCAGCACCTCGTGGCAGGTGCGCTCCATGATCTTGGCGCGCGGGTCGTAGTTCTTGTACACGCGGTGCCCGAAGCCCATCAGGCGGACGTGGCTGTCCTTGTCCTTCACCTTCTCGATGAAGGCCGGGATGTTGTCCTTGTGGCCGATCTCGCCGAGCATCTTCAGCACGGCCTCGTTGGCGCCGCCATGCGCCGGCCCCCACAGGCTGGCGATCCCGGCGGCGATGCAGGCGAACGGATTGGCGCCGGTGGAGCCGGCCAGCCGCACCGTGCTGGTCGAGGCGTTCTGCTCGTGATCGGCGTGCAGGATGAAGATGCGGTCCATGGCGCGCGCCAGCACCGGGCTGACGTGATACGGCTCCGCCGGGACGGCGTTCATCATGTATAGGAAGTTCTCAGCATAGCCGAGGTCGTTGCGCGGATACATGAACGGCTGGCCGATGGAGTACTTGTAGGCCCACGCGGCGATGGTCGGCAGCTTGGCGATCAGCCGGAACGCGCTGATGCGGCGGTGCTCGGGGTTGTTGATATCGAGGCTGTCATGGTAGAATGCCGATAGCGCACCCACGACGCCGCACAGCACCGCCATAGGATGCGCGTCGCGGCGGAACCCGTCGTAGAAGCGGCGGAGCTGCTCATGCAGCATGGTGTGCCGCATCACGCCATATTCGAACTCGTGCCGCTGCTCAGCGTTCGGCAAGTCGCCGTTCAGCAGCAGATAGGCGACCTCGATGAAGTTGGAGTGCTCCGCCAACTGGTCAATGGGGTAGCCGCGGTGCAGCAACACGCCCTCGTCGCCGTCGATGTAGGTGATCTTGCTTTCGCACGACGCGGTCATGCCGTAGCCGGGGTCGTAGGTGAAGATCCCCAGGTTGCTGTAGAGCTTGCTGACATCGGCCACCGACGGGCCGATCGTACCGGGCCGCAGCGGCAGCGAGAGCGATTTGTTGGACCCGTCCAGGGTTATGGTGACCGACCCGTTTGCCGTGCTGCTCATGCTGTCATCCCGTTCTGACGGGGCGGAATTCGCCGCCCTGCGATCATGCGCTGCCGGGTCTGCCGCCCGAACCCTGCATGGTGGCAAAATAAGGGCGGAGTTGCCCCCGGCGCAACCTTCGCTGTTGCAGCAATCTCCGGGGGCCTCGCGGGCAGCCCATGGCCGCAACGGCTTGACTCAGTTCCAAAATGGTCCGGCCTTGCGGAACCGCTTCCAGGCATGGCCGACGCGCGCCCGGGCCGCCGCGACGCCGGCTGCGACGAATCCCTCCATCAGCCCGGCCGCATGGCTGCGCTCCGCCCGGCCCAGGTGCGCCATCAGCCCGGCGGCCGTCGCGCCGTCGTTCAGCGTGCCGAGTTCTTCCTGCAAGGCCGACAGGCGCTTGACGAAGTGGCGGGCCGGCTTCTCGGGGAACAGCGGCAGGAAGAACTCCGCCGCGTAGCGCAGCCGCTTGCAGTCCTTGCGCAGCTCATGCAACGCCGGCAGCGGAAGCGCCGCGAGGTCCCGGCCGGCATGGCGCACGCGCTTCACCTGGCGCGCCAGCGCCGCGGCGGCGAAACCTGCCGTGTCCTCATGCAGCCGCAGGTCGGGCGTCGCCTCGCGCTCCCACGGCCGCAGCACGGACGCGCAGGCCAGGCCGACCTGCAGCTCGCGGAACTCTGCGCTTTCCAAATGGGCACGCAGCTCGACGTAGGCCGCCTGCCGCCGCCGCCGCGCCGCCGCGAGCAGGGCGCGGAACCGGCCATCGTCCGGGAACGCCGCGAGCGCGCGCTCCGTCGTGTCGCCGAGGAACACGTCCCAATCCCGCGCAGCACCCAAGCGGGCCGCGGTGGCGTGCAGCCCGGCGCTCAATGGCTTGCACTCAGCAAAGGCCGCGACGTGCTTGAAGACGGCGAGCGCGGACCGCAGCCGCCGGGTTGCCACGCGCATCTGGTGCACCGGCAACGGCGTGTCGCCGGCGCCGGCGCTCGCCGCCCAATGCAGCATGGCGTCCAGAAGCTGGCCGATGATCAGGGCGGCGCTGTCGCTCGTCGTCTGGCCCGGCACCGCGGCGGCCGGCCCGACGTGGCGCGGACCAGGCTCGGCCCCCCGGGCGACCGCGGCGGCGAACGCCGCCAGGCCGGACCGCGGCACCGAAAGCCGGACGGCGCCGGCAAGCTCCATCGCTGCGGGCCGCAGGTGCGCGGGTTCGCCGCGCAGCACCATGCGGCAGGCCGGTTGCTCCGCCGCGACGCCGCGCGCCCGTCCGTCCAGCACGACGACCCGCACCGGCTCCGCCACATCCGGCATCGTGTCGGCCGCTGGATCAAACGCGGCGCGGTCGCCGCCGGGTAGGCGCAGCACGAACTCGGTGCGGCGCGCGTGCAGGGCCGCCACTGGAACGAGGCCGTCATGCAGGCAATGATCCAGGCTGGCCGGGCTTGCGCCCTCCGCGACGAGCGGGGCCGGGCTGCCGGGCGGCCAGGCCCGGTCGGGTGTGGGGCGCAGCGCCTCCAACCGCCAATGGCCGCGCTGCTCCGAAAGCGACAAGGCGCGTGCGGCCAGGGCGCCATCCGCCGTGTCATGCCACAGCGTCGTTTCCGAGGCGGTGCGCCCGGCGCGCGCCAGGGACGGCAACTTGAGCAGGCGGGGCAGGTCCTCGGGGCTGAGTGCGAACTCCAGGCTGGCTTTGGTCATTTCCCCGTGATCAGCCGCCAAAGCCGGGCAGGTCGCGCGGGCACAGGAACCGGGCCAAGCGGCCGCCTCCCTCGTCGAGCGCCTGCCAGGGAACGGTGACGGTGAACTCGGCCAGGGCGCCGGTCGGGAAACCTTCTGCCAGGCGGCGGATGTCCGGGTTGTCGAACGACGCCGCCTGCGCCCCCACCAGCAGCATCGCCAGGTCATGCACGCCGGGGTTGTGACCCACCACCAGCACGCTGCGTGCGGTGGCGCCGACCTCCTGGATCACATTCAGCATCGCGGGCGCGGGGGCCAGGTACAGGCTGTCGAGCCGGTCCACCAGCGGGGTATCGGCCCACGGCTCAAGCGCCTCCAGCGTTTGCACGGTGCGGCGGGATGTCGAAACCAGCACCACGTCCGGCGCCAAGCCCAGCCCCTGCATCGCGGTCCGCATCGCCGTCGCCGCCGCGAGGCCGCGCTGGTTGAGCGGCCGTTGGTGGTCGGGGGTGTCCCGTTCGTCCCAGGACGACTTGGCATGCCGGAGCAGGAGGAGTTGCCGCATGGCAAGGAGACTGCCTCCACCCGGCCCCGCCCGCAAGCGGACACCAGGCGGGCGGGGCTTGCGCCATGCAGGGTCGGCGCCATTGTCGGATCGGGTGCGTAAGGGATGAGCATGGCGGCGCATGGCGGCGCGGATCAGGAGGCGAGGGCCGGCGCCGCAGGCGGCACGCTGCGCGTCGTGCTGGGCGACCAGTGCAGCGCCGGGCTTAGCGCGCTCCGCGACCTCGATCCCGCGCGGGACACCGTGCTGATGGCCGAGGTGATGGGCGAGTGCACCTACGTGAAGCACCACCCGAAGAAGATCGTGCTCGTGCTGTCCGCCATGCGGCACTTCGCCCGGGCGCTGCGGGCGCGCGGGGTGCAGGTCGATTACATCCGGCTCGACGACCCCAGCAACACCGGCAGCCTGCGCGGCGAGATGCTGCGCGCCGTCGCCCGGTGCCGGCCCGCCGCCGTGGTCGCGACCGAGGCCGGCGAGTGGCGGCTCGCGGAGGACATGCGCCGCTGGCACGAGGCGTCCGGGGTCGAGACCGAGATCCGCGACGACGACCGCTTCCTGTGCCGCATCCAGGAGTTCCGCGCCTGGGCGCGTGGACGCGGCGCGTTCCGCATGGAGTCGTTCTACCGCGACATGCGCCGCCGCCACGGCATCCTGATGGACGACGGCGCGCCCGCCGGCGGACGATGGAACTATGACCCCGAGAACCGCAAGCCGCCGCCGAAGGGCGTCGCCCCGCCTGCCGTCCCGCGCTTCGAGCCTGACGAGATCACGGAAGGTGTGATGGCGCTGGTGGCGCGCACGTTCCCCGACCACTTCGGCGACGTGGACGGCTTCGCCCTGCCGGTGACTCACCGGGACGCCGCCGCGGCGCTGCGGGATTTCGTGGCCAACCGCTTGCCGCTGTTCGGAGAATGGCAGGACGCGATGAAGACCGGGGAAAGCGCCATGTACCACGCGCTCGTCTCCACCTCGCTGAACACCGGGCTGCTCACCCCGCTGGAAGCGTGCCGGGCCGCGGAGGCCGCTTGGCGCGCCGGTCTTGCCCCGCTCAACGCCGTCGAGGGCTTCGTGCGGCAGATCCTGGGCTGGCGGGAGTTCGTGCGCGGCGTGTACTGGCTCAAGATGCCGGAGTACGGCCGGCTGAACAGCCTCGGCGCGACCCGGCGGCTGCCGGCGTTCTTCTGGACGGCCGAAACGCGGATGAACTGCCTGCGCCAGGCCATCGGCGACACCCGCCGCCACGCCTACGCCCACCACATCCAGCGCCTGATGATCACCGGCAACTTCGCGCT
>CAXSEX010000377.1:0-4762 GCA_964236415.1 uncultured Acetobacteraceae bacterium
CGAGAAGTATGACCCGGCGGTGAACTGGGCCACCCACGTCGATATGCAGACCGGGCGCCCGCAGGTCGTGGCGCAATACTCGACGCAGGCGCAGGGCGAGGACAAGAACAGCCGCAACATCTGCCCCGCCGCCCTCGGCTCCAAGGACCAGCAGCCGGCCGCCTTCTCGCCGAAGACCGGGCTGTTCTACGTGCCGACCAACCACGTCTGCATGGACTACGAGCCGTTCAAGGTGTCCTACACCGCGGGCCAGCCCTACGTGGGCGCGACGCTCTCGATGTATCCGCCGAAGGGCGAAAACAACCTCGGCAACTTCATCGCCTGGGACGCCGGCCAGGGCAAGATCGTCTGGTCCGACCCGGAGCCGTTCTCCGTCTGGTCCGGCGCCTTGGCGACCGCGGGCGACATCGTGTTCTACGGCACGCTCGACGGCTACCTGAAGGGCGTCGATATCAAGACCGGCAAGGAGCTTTACAAGTTCAAGACTCCGTCCGGCATCATCGGCAACGTGACGACCTACACGCATGGCGGCAAGCAGTACATCGCCGTGCTGTCGGGCGTCGGCGGCTGGGCCGGGATCGGCATGGCGGCCGGGCTGGGCAACGACACCGACGGCCTGGGCGCGGTCGGCGCCTACAAGCAGCTGTCCAACTACACGCAGCTGGGCGGCGTGATGACCGTGTTCGGCCTCGACTAAGCCGACATCAGCAGATCCGGCCGCGGCACGCCCGCGGCCGGAGAGTTCCGGAGATCGTGGATGCGTTACAAATCACTGCTGGCGCTTACGGGGCTGGTCGGCGCCGGGGTGGCTTTCGCCATGGCCGGGTCATCCGGTGCCCGCGCAGAGAACGACCCGGTTTACCAGGTTCAGGACGGCCGGGTGGACCAGCACACGTTCAACGGCTACCGCCGCTACGGCGAGTCCTGCATGCGGTGCCACGGCCCGGACGGGGCCGGCAGTTCCTACGCGCCGAGCCTGACCGAGTCGCTCAAGAAGCTGTCTTACGAGGACTTCACCAACACCATCGTCAACGGGCGGCAGAACGTCACCAAGTCGCAGAACAACGTCATGCCGGCCTTCGGCACGACGGAGGACGTGGTGCTGTACTTGGACGACATCTACGGATACCTGAAGGCCCGGTCGGACGACAAGCTGCCGCGCGGACGCCCGAAGCGCATGGGCGATGACAGCTGAGCGGAACAGCCATCGAGCGCGTCTTGCCATCATCGGCGCGGCGCTGCTCGCGTGCGTCCCCGCGCACGCCCAGCGCGCCGAGCTGATCTCCCGCACGGAACTGCGGGTTTGCGCCGACCCGCACAACCTGCCGTTCTCCAACCAGGAGCGGGAAGGGTTCGAGAACAAGATCGCCGAGATCGTCGGCGCCGACCTCGACCTGCCGGTCAGCTACGTGTGGTTCCCGCAGGTGACGGGCTTCGTGCGCAACACGCTGCGCGCCCGTGAGTGCGACCTCATCATGGGCACCGTCAGCGGTGACGGGATCGTGGACAGCACCAACCCTTACTACCACACGGGCTACATGCTCGTGACCCGCACGGCGGACGGGATCAAGGCGCGGTCGGTGGGCGACCCGTCCCTGGCCGCGAAGAGGTTCGGCGTGATCGCCGCGACGCCGCCGACCGACCTGCTGCTGCGGCACAACCTGATGGACCAGGTGCGCGCCTACTCGCTCCGCGTCGACACCCGGATCAGCAACCCGCCCCGCGCCATGCTGCAGGACCTCGTGGACGGGGTGATCGACGTGGCCCTGGTCTGGGGTCCGCCGGCCGGATACGCGATCACCCGGGAACACCTGCCGCTCACGGCGGCGTTCATCGAGCCGGAGCCGAACGCGCCCCGGCTTGACTACCGCATCGCCATGGGGGTGCGCGCGAACGAGCCGGAATGGCGGCGGCGGATCAACCAGGCCATCGGCAAGCACAAGGCCGACATCGCCCAAGTCCTGGCGGACTATGGCGTACCCATGCTGGACGAGCCGGGCCAGGCCCCTTGAGGCGTGCAGCGGCGGCGGTGCTGGCCAGTAGCCTGGCCGGGGCCATCGGCCTGGGAGCCACGCCGGCCCAAGCGGACCCCGGCGTGCCGGTGCCGGATGCCTACCGCCTGGACGACTACCGGGCGCCGGTGCCCGACACGGTGCCGGGCGCCGCCGTGCTGCACATCCCGGCGATGCAGGAACGGGTGGCCCAGCGCGACGCGGTGCTGATCGACGTGCTGCCGGCGCCGCGCCGCCCGCCTGTCATGCGCCCCGGCGCGCCATGGCTGCCCGCCCGCCATCCCAGCCTCCCCGGCAGCCGGTGGTGGCCGGAGGTCGGGCGCGGCGCATTGGCCGAGCCGGTGCGGGAGCGCCTGCAGCGGCGCCTGCGCGACGTGACGCGGGACGATCCCGGCCGCTTGATCGTGTTCTTCTGCCTGGCGGATTGCTGGATGAGCTGGAACGCCGCGCGCCGGGCCGGCGAGATGGGCTTCCGCGCCGCCTGGTTCCCCGAAGGCGTGGACGGCTGGCAGGCGTCGGGCTTGCCAACGCAGGATGTCTTGCCGGAGGAGTTCGAGTAGCACCTCCAAAGATCGACCCATGAACTTCGACAAACTCGCCCAAGCCGTCGCCCGCAGCGCCGGCCGGCCGCTGACCTTCATCGTCGCCGTCGCCCTGGTCGTCATCTGGGCCATCAGCGGGCCGGTCTTTCACTACAGCGACACGTGGCAGCTCGTCATCAACACCGGCACCACCATCGTCACCTTCCTGATGGTGTTCCTCATCCAGAACACGCAGAACCGCGACACCGACGCCTTGCAGGTCAAGATCGACGAGCTGCTGCGCGTCACCGAAGGGGCGCGCCTCGCGCTGCTGAACCTTGAGGAGATGAAAACGGACGAGTTGGACCGGATCAAGCAGGGCTTCGTGGAACTGGGCCGGCGCAGCAAGGGCGCCTTGGACGACCCGAGCCGCTCATCCACCGCGGAGGCCTGAGCCAACCCGCCGCTTGCCCCAGGCTCAATCCGCCAGCCCGCGCTGCAGCGTCTGCGCCAGGGTGCCCAGCTTCGCCTCCATCTGCACGGGAACCTCGCAGGCGTAGCGGATGGTGCGCTCGATGTCCTCGTACTCGCGGATCAGGAACGCCCGGCGGCCGACGACCTCCTCGCGCTGGGCGGCGGGCGCATCGGCCGGCAGGGCGCGGAGTTCGGCGGTGATCTTGGACGTCAGCTCCGTCAGCGCGCGCTGCCGCCGGGCCGTGGCGCGCAGGCGGTCGATGACCTGGGCGCGCTGCTGGTTGGTTTCGTCCACCAGGCCAGCGAACAGCAGCGCGGACTGTGCCGGCCGCTCGGCGCCGGGCAGCGTCGCCACGAACCGCGGGAGCTGCCCGGCGCCCTCCTGCGCCGACACGCCCCGCGGCGCCGCGGCGGCGACCGCCGCGGCCACCAGGGGGTCGGCGCGCCAGTCGCCGGCCGCGTCGTGCCCGCCCCAGATCGTGGCGGCGGTCAGCTTGGGCACCAGCCGCTGCACGCAGGGCCCATCCGGATCGACGGGCGGACCGGCCGCGCCGAGCGCCAGCGCGAGCAGCCCCAGCCCTGCGGCCCTGAGTCCTGTGATCTTGGGCGCCCTCACTCCGCCCCGGCCTTCCGCGCCATCAGCCCGCGGCCCGGGTCGTAGCCCGCCACCGCCGCCGCCATGAACACGGCGGTGCAGCCGATGACGACCGCCGCCGACCCCCAATCCACCCGGCCGTACAGCGCGAAACGGATCAACTCGGTGGCCGAGGTGAACGGGTTCAACTGGCACACCCACCACAGGAACAAGCTGCTCTCCTTCACGCGCCACAGCGGGTAAAGCGCGGAAGAGGCGAAGAACATCGGGAAGATCACGAAGTTCATGACGCCGGCGAAGTTCTCCAACTGCCGGATGAACGACGACATCACGAGGCCCAGCGCCCCCAGCATCAGGCCCGACAGGATCAGCGCCGGGAGCACGGCGACGTAGCCGATGGCGGGCGGCTCGATCTCCCAGAACCAGGCGATGCCCAGGAAGATGTAGGACTGCACCACCGCGACCGCGACGCCCGCCAGCAGCTTCGACAGCAGCAGGAACCAGCGCGGGAAGGGGCTGACCATCAAGGTCTTCATGCTGCCCATCTCGCGGTCATAGACCATGGACAGGCTGCTCTGCATGCCGTTGAACAACTCGATCATGGCGATCAGGCCGGGCGCGATATAGACCTCGTACGGGATGTAGGTTTCGTAGGGTGGGATGATCGACACGCCCAGCACGAAGCGGAACCCGGCGGCGAAGATCGCGAGCCACACTAGGGGCCGCACCAGCGCCGACACGAAGCGCCCGCGCTGATGCACCCAGCGCAGGCCCTCCCGCCGGACGATGCCGGCCATGCAGCGGGCGTAGGCGGCGGGCGGCAGCGGGCGGAGCTTAGTTTGCAGCATGGGTCAGGCGCTCGAATGCGTCCTTGAGGGTCTGGGCGCCGGCCTGGGCGACAATGGCCGGCACCGGGCCGGAGGCCAGCACGTGGCCATGGTGCAGCACGACCACGTGGGCGTCCTCCCCGGCCTCGTCGATCAGGTGGGTCGCCCACAGCACGGCGAGGCCCCGCTCCCGGCACAGGCGGCGGACATGGCCCAGCAGGAAGCCGCGGCTTTCCATGTCGAGGCCGGCGGTCGGCTCGTCCAGCAGCAGCAGCGACGGCTCGTGCACCAGGGCGCGCGCCAGCTCGACCCGGCGCCGCTGCCCGCCGGACA
>CAXSEX010000378.1:0-4762 GCA_964236415.1 uncultured Acetobacteraceae bacterium
TTCGGCATTGTCCTCGCCATCTTGCTGGCGGACGGCACGACCGCCCTCCCGCGCTGCTGGCAGCCTTGGCGATGCCGGGCGTGCCGGTTGACCCGGCAGTGATCCAGACCCTGGACCGGGCACAGCACGTGTTGGCAACAGTGTTCCCCACCGCCGGGCTGGCCGCCGCGTCGTCCCAGGCCGCGCATGTCGCGGCGCTGCTCGATGCGGTCGAGGCGCCCGGCGCCCGGCCGGGACTGCGGGCCTATGCGCAACCCATCCGGGAGCAGGCAAGCAAAGCCTGCCAAAGCCGCTTGTTGCAGGCGTTGGACCAGGACTTCTTGCCCAAGCTGGCCGCAACCGGCGCCGAGCTGGACGACGCGGCAGTGGCCGGGCTTGAGAACGACGCCCGTGGGCTGCGGCGGCTGGCCATGGCAGGCCGCCGGTTCGGCGCCGCCGCGACCTATGACAAGCTGCTGGGCCGGACCGCGGCGGGCGCCTGCGCGTCTGTCAGCAGCACGCTCACCCGCATGGAGCGGCTGCGCCTGGCTGAGCTGCTGATCGGCACCGAGGCCGCGCTGAGGCTGCCGGCGGCCTGATCATTGGGGGGATGGTGCCCAGGGGCGGAGTCGAACCACCGACACTGCGATTTTCAGTCGCATGCTCTACCAGCTGAGCTACCTGGGCCTCGGTCGGATAGATGCGGCTCCGACGGAGCAGCTTGCTACCCCAGCCGGTCCCGCGGATCAAGCCCAGCCGGCGGCTCAGCCGCGCTATCGGACGTCGGCGTACCCGGCGCTGCTGTCCGGCGGGTCCTCGTCCAGTTCCGGCGGCGGGCCGGGGATCGCATAGCCGCCGCCGAACCAGCGGCCCAGGTCCACGTCGGCACAGCGGGCGGAGCAGAACGGGCGCACCCGGGCCGCCGCGGCGCCCTCGGCCGGGACGGGCTTGCCGCAGATCGGGCAGGGCGGCGCTGATGGCTTCGGCGACGATGCGCCAGGCACGGGGGCGTCAAGCACGGGCTGTCCTTTCAATCGCGCTGCGGCCCGGCGGCAGGGTCGGGTCGGACGCTACAATCAAGGGACGCCCGGTGCGCCGTGCAAGGTCGGGCAAGGCAGCCGGGTCTCCCGCCAAGGCCGCCGAAACATCCGGGGCGGCGCGCAGCCGGAACGCCGCCGCCGGCTCGGCGGCAGCGGCCTGCATGACGGCCCGCAGCGCCGACAAGCCCGCGGCGTGCGGGCCGCTCAGCAGCTCGTGCAACGGCGGATGGGCGCGGGGGCGCATGATCTCCGCGAGGCCCAAGGCCGAGAACCCGAGGAAGCGCGGCCGGAGCGGATCGCCGGCCAGGGCCTGTGCGAAATCCGGCGCCAGCGCGGCCCGCTGCCGCACGCCCAGCCCGGCCACATCGACCACGATGGCGCCGGACAGGTTGCGCAGCCGGATTTGCCGGGCCAGGGCCGGCAGCATGGCGCGGTTGGCAGCCATCTGCGCGGCGTGCTTCGACCGCCGGTCGGCGCTGGCGCTGCCGGCGTCCACGTCGATGGCGACCAGGGCGGGCGTGGGGTGGATGCTGGCGCGCATGCCGCCGGGTAGATCAACACCGGGGTGGGCGAGCGCGTCGATGGCGCCGGCCAGCGCGTCGTCCAGCACGGCCCCGACCGTGACCCTCTCGCCCAGCGCCGGCCGGAACGCCGCGGCCACGCCGGGATCGTCGATCCGGATGCATGCCGCGGGGTGCAAGGCGGCCAGCCGTTCCACGGCGCCGGGTCCGCGGGCCAGCAGCGCCGGCGGCCCGGCGCCGGCCAGGGCACGGTCGGCGTCGCTGACGCGGGCGGTCAGGCGCGGACCCTTGCCGCCCTGGGCCGACCGGGTGATCCGCACGGCCACCGCCATGCCGTCCGACACCGCCTCCGCGCCCTCGCTGTCCGGCAGGAAGCCCTCGGCGTCCGGCAAGGCCACGAACGCGCCGGCCATGGCGGGCACGCGGGCGACAACACGGCCGCGAAGGAGGTCGCCCACCCCGTCCGGGCAGCCCGGCCGCCACAGCGCATAATCGATCAGCCCATCATCCCCCATCGCCGCCACCCGCAGCTCGCCGGGGCTGCACGCGACCAGGATGCGCGCGCTCAAGGCACGAGGTAGCCGCGCCCGCGCAGCAGTTGCGCCACCTCGAACAACGGCAGCCCGACCACGCCGCTATAGCTGCCGGACAGGAAACGGGCGAACCCGGCCGCGCGGCCCTGGATGGCGTAGCCGCCAGCCTTGCTCACGCCCTCGCCGCACGCCGCGTAGGCGTCGAGTTGCTCGGGCGCCAGGCGGGAAAACGCGACGACGCTGTCGGACAAGCGCTGGCCGATCCGCCCGTCCGGCCCGACCAGGACGAGCGCCGTCAGCACGTGGTGGCGGCGCCCGGACAGCAGGGCCATGCAGGCGCGCACGTCTTCCTCGTCGGCCGCTTTGGGCATGATGCGGCTGCCGAGTGCCACGACGGTGTCGGCGGCCAGCACGAAGGCGCCGGGTTCCGCCATCCGCGCCGCCTTTTCCAATGCCATGCGCTCGGCGTAGCGGCGCGGCGCCTCGTCCCGGCGCGGCGTTTCGTCGATATCCGGGGCCGCGATGCGGTCCGGGGTGATGCCGATCTGCGCCAGAAGCGCGAGCCGGCGCGGGCTGGCGGAGGCCAGGATGAGCGGCGCAGCCTCCGGGCGAGCCATCGCCGCTTCGGTCAGCGGGGCGCCGCCGGCCGGGGGCGGCCTACTTGAAGCGGCCCTACTTGAAACAATCCTACTTGAAACGGAATGTGATCCGGCCCTTGGACAGGTCGTAGGGCGTCATCTCGACGTTCACCCGGTCGCCCGCCAGCACGCGGATGCGGTTCTTGCGCATCTTGCCCGACGTGTGCGCCAGGATGCTGTGTTCGTTGTCGAGCTTCACGCGGAACATGGCATTGGGCAACAGCTCCAGCACCGTGCCGCTGAATTCGATCATGTCTTCTTTGGACATCAGCTTCCTTGAACTTTAAAAAGACTTGAGTTTGATTTCGAGGCGGAATGTGCTTACGCCCGCCCCATCAATCAAGGCGTTGCGCCTTGGCCAAGGCGCAACGCGATGCTGCGCGCATGCGCCTGCAACCCTTCGGCCTCCGCCAGCGCCACCGCCGCCGGGCCGACCTCGCCGAGCGCGGCGCGATCCGCCGAGACCCATGTGGTGCGCTTGAGGAAATCGAACACCGACAAGCCGGAGGCGAAACGCGAGGTCCGCCCGGTCGGCAGGACGTGATTGGGGCCGGCCACGTAGTCGCCGACCGCTTCCGGGCAGTTGCGGCCCAGGAACGCCGCCCCGGCATGGCGGATGCGCCCGAACAGCGCCGCGGGGTCGGCCACCATGATCTGTAGGTGCTCGGGCGCGAGGTCGTTGGTCAGCGCCGCCGCCTCTTCCCAATCGCGGGCCACGATGGCGGCTCCGTGGTCCCGCCAGCTTGCCCCGGCGATGGCGCGGCGCGGCAGGGTCGGCAGTTCCGCCTCCACGGCCCGGGCAACAGCGTCGGCGAAATCGGCGTCCGTGGTGATCAGGATGCTCTGCGCGGCCTCGTCATGCTCGGCCTGCGCCAGGAGATCCACGGCGACGTGCCGCGGGTCGTTGTCGGCGTCGGCGAGAACCACGACCTCGGACGGCCCGGCGATGCTGTCGATGCCGACGCGGCCGAACACCTGGCGCTTGGCCTCCGCGACGTAGGCGTTGCCGGGTCCGACGATGCGGTCCACGGCGGCGATGCTGGCGGTGCCGTAGGCCAGCGCGGCCACGGCCTGCGCGCCGCCCACGCGGTAGATCTCGGTGACGCCGGCGCGCTTGGCCGCCGCCAGCACCAAGGGGTTCAGCACGCCGCCGGGGCAGGGCACGCACATGGCGATCCGGCCCACGCCGGCGACCCGGGCGGGCAGGGCATTCATCAAGACGGAGGACGGGTAGGCCGCCTTGCCGCCCGGCACATACAGCCCCACGGCGTCGAGCGGCGACCAGCGCATGCCGAGGACCAGCCCGGCCGCATCCTGCATCCGCAAATCGGACGGCATCTGGGCGCGGTGGAACGCCTCGATCCGCTGCGCCGCCAGGTCGAGGGCGGCGGCGAGGTCCGGGGCGATGCCGGCGGAGGCCTGGGCGATCTCGTCCGCCGAAACGCGCAAAGTTTCGGGCGTCAGTGTTTGCCGGTCGAAGGCGGCCGTGTACGCGCACAGCGCCGCGTCACCGCGGGCACGCACGGCGGCGATGATCTCCGCCACCACGCCATCAACCTGAACGGCCGTGTCCCGGTCCAGCAACAGGCTGCGGAACGCCTCGGCGAACCCGGCGTCCGCGGTCGAGAGCCGCCTCATGCCGCGCTCGGCGCAAGCTGGGCGCCGCGGAAGCGCGCGATCCAGGCGCCCACGGCCTCGGGCTGCGTCTTCAGCGCGGTGCGGTTCACGATCAGCCGGCTGGTGACATGCGCGATCACCTCGGTTTCCTGCAATCCGTTCGCCCGCAGCGTGCTGCCGGTCTGCACGAGGTCCACGATCAGGCGGGACAAGCCGAGGCCCGGCGCCAGCTCCATCGCGCCGTTCAGGTGCACGACCTCCGCCTGCACGCCGCGCGCCGCGTAGTGCCGCCGGGCGATGTTCGGATACTTGGTCGCGACGCGGACGCGGGACCAGGTGGCGGGATCGTCGGCTCCGACGCCCGCCGCCGGTTCCGCCACGCTGACCCGGCACCGCCCGATGCCGAGGTCGAGCGGGGCATAGATCTCCGGGTA
>CAXSEX010000379.1:0-4746 GCA_964236415.1 uncultured Acetobacteraceae bacterium
GGGTGGCGCGGCCGGTGCGCGAGTATCTCGCGGCGCTCGACGCCGCGCTGCCGCCCGGGCCGGACGAGCGCGAGCCGACCTCGCCCAAGTACACCTCCCCCACCGATCCCGAGGCCGCCTGGTCGGCCAAGCACGGCCCCGGCCGCTTCTGTTATTCTGCCAACTACATGATCGACAGCGAAACCGGGGTCGTTCTCGACGTCGAGGCCACGCCGGCGCGCCTGGGCGCCGAGGTCGCCGCGACGCGTACCCTGGTGACACGGGTGGCCGACCGCTTCAGCGCCCGTCCCGAGCGCCTGGCAGCCGACAAGGCTTATGGCAGCGCCGCGCTGCTGCAATGGCTGTTCTCCGGCAGCATCGAGCCGCACATCCCCGTCATTGACCGCGCAGCGCAGACCAGGGGCAAGCTGTCGCGCGCCGAGTTCACCTATGACCCGGCAGCCGACGTCTTCACGTGTCCAGAAGGCCGTGTGCTGCGCCATCGCGGATACGAGCCTCGGACCGCCACGCACCGCTATTACGCCCGGCCGGGTGACTGCCGTGTCTGCCCACGCAAGCCAGACTGCACCGATGCACGGGCGCGGCGGGTTTTGCGCATGGTCGACGAGGACGCCCGCGACCGGGCGCGGGGGCTCCAGGAAACGCCCGAGTTCGCGCGGTCGCGGCGGCTGCGACGGCGGATCGAGCGCCTGTTCGGGCATCTGAAGCGGAGCATGGGGCTGCGACGCTTGAAGCTGCGAGGCCTGCGCGGTGCGGCGGAAGAGTTCGCCATGGCAGCCGCCGCGCAGAACCTCATCCTGCTGACTGGAAGACGGTCAACGGCGTGAAACAACTCAGAACCTGGCCATGCACCTGCGCCAGCGCCGCTTTGGGCTGTCGCGCGATTACCAACCCAGGCTCGCATCGGAGTTTTTCAACAGTCTCGGTGGTTTGCCGGACAGGGTGGCTTGGTAGGATGATAACTGTCATGAGGAACCCCCGGCAGCATCCGGCACCTTAAAGGAAGGCCATGGCCGGCCCAGACCAGGGTGCGCCAAAAACCACAAGCGGAATGTCCGATGAGTGTTTCCAGCAACAAAGCCGGCGCAACGAACAGCGAAACCCTTCAATCTTACGAGGCGCGTGTTCAGGAGTACATCGACGGGACCTCGCAGACCGTCGCGGGCGCGGCCAAGGACTGGATGGACGCCGCCTTGGCCGATCTCTCGCCAGGGGCGAAGATCGTTGAACTCGGGAGCGCCTTCGGGCGTGACGCCGCATACATCGTCTCGAAAGGGTTCGAGGTCGAATGCACCGACGCCGTTGCAGGGTTCGTCTCGCAACTTCAGGCGAAGGGGTTCAACGCCCGACACTACAACGCACTTACCGACAACTTGGGCTATGAATACGATCTGATCTTTGCCAATGCCGTCTTGCTGCATTTCAACAAAGCCGAATTTACGTCGGTGCTCAAGAAGCTGTTCCACTCACTTAAGAAGGGCTGCCGTCTCGCTTTCAGTTTGAAGCGGGGAGAGGGTGAGGCGTGGTCTGCTGCGAAGATCGGTGCACCAAGGTTCTTCTGCTACTGGGAGCAAGTTGAGTTGAAGCCGCTCCTCGGCGACACCGGTTTCATTCGATGGACCATCGGAGAGGCGCTGACCGGCCGCGCCCATGCCGAGTGGCTGTTCGTCATCGCCTTCAAGCCGTGATGCAGGGAACGTCAGACCTCCGCAGGACCTGAACTGTATTGCTGGAGCCGTTAGGGAACGTTGGGAAGAAGCTTGTGGCACCGGACCAGGATCAACGGCCGGAGCCGGCCGACATCGGATGGGCCTACTGGCGCCCGGCGGTGGACGGCATCGTCGAGCTGGGCACCTTGCGGGGCCGTGAGGTCGCACTCCCGACGCACTTCCACGGTGAGGACCAGATCACCTTCGTCGTCTCCGGAAGACGCAGGTTCCTCATCCGGGGCGAGCTTGTCGCCCTGGCAGCCGGCCAGGGCGCCCTGATCCCCGCGGGCGTTGCGCACCGGTCCCTGGCGGAGCCGTCCGGCGTCGCCTGTCTCAACGCCTACGTGCCCGCGGGCGGATACGCCGTCGCCGCGATGATGGGGGATGTCGCGCGTCTGTGGCGCAAGGCGGGCCATGTCCGCGCAACAGAGTTGGCGGCGGTGGTTCGTCAGCACCGCCAGGGTGCGGGGGAGAACACCACGGCGGGCAGCATCTCCCCAACGCGCGCGGACCGCCGCGAGCCGGTGAGCCAGGCCGCCGCACGGGCCGGGCTGAGCCGCGAAGGTTTCTCCCGCAGGTTCGCCAGGCATCATGGCCTTCCGCCCCATGCCTTCTGGGTCATGGCCCGGCTGAACCACGCGCGCGGGCTGCTCAGGGCCGGGGAGGGCATCGCCGATGTCGCTGCCGCGACCGGCTTCGTTGACCAGAGCCACCTTGGCAGTTGGTTCCGGCGTGCCTTCGGCGTCACCCCGGGCCGTTACCGCGCGGGCTGGCCGCGGTCACAAACCTGCCAGACGCGGCAGTGACCTGGTTCTAGACCCGGCTCAGGAAGGGCGGATGCTGCGCCGCTCCGCTTCGGCGCTCGCCGGTGGCGGCAGCCGCCTCGCATCCATAGACAGGGTGGTGCCGTGCAAGGGCTGTATGTCAATGTCGTCTCTTACCTGCTGGTCGTCGGCGCCGGGATCAGCGTCGCGCTCCAGCAGGTTCTCAATGCGAAGCTGCGGACGGAGCTGGGATCTCCATGGTGGGCAGGGTTCGTCAGCTACTTCGTCGGCGTGCTGGCGATGCTGGCGATCATCGTCGCGTCCGGCGAGCCGCGGCTGTCGGCGGCCATGGCCGGGCGCACGTCCTGGCCGTCATGGACGGGGGGCATCTTCGGCGCGATCTTCATCGGGACGGCGATCCTCATGGTGCCCCGTCTCGGCGCAGCGACGGTCCTTGCGCTGATCGTCGTCGGCCAAATGCTCGGGTCGCTGGCGTTCGACCACTTCGGCCTGCTCGGCGTTCCGCAGCATCCGGCGAGCCTGCCACGATTGGCTGGCGCAGCTTTCCTGCTCCTCGGGGTTATCCTGATCCGCTCCTGACCGGGAGTTTGCTCGTCGGTGCCGAGTTGTGTCCGTTAGGATTCGTCCGCCAGCCACCCGTCCTGTGCGGCTAGGGAAGGGCGCTGTTCCCCAACCCGCCACCCGTGCTATCCCCGGACATGAACGCCGAATGGCGACGGCAGCGCCACGCCGACCAAAAGGGAGCATGCGACCATGCTGAAAGGCCTGCATCCGCTGATCTCGCCGCCGCTGCTGGCCGTATTGGCAGAAATGGGGCACGGCGACGAACTGGCCATCGTCGATGCCAACTTCCCCGCCGCCACCATGGCCCGGCGCCTGATCCAAGCCGCCGGCCTGCCGGCGCCGCAGGTGCTGGAAGCGGTGCTGACCCTGCTGCCGCTCGACGACTTCGTGTCCTGCCCTGCTGCGATCATGACCCCGTCCCAGGGCCGCCCGCCGGTCGCCGCCGATTTCCAGCAGGCGCTCGACGCGGCGCAGGGCCAGGCCGTCGCCATCGAGGACATCGAGCGATTCGCCTTCTACGAGCGCGCCGCCGGCGCCTATGCGGTCGTCGCCACTGGGGAAACCCGGCTTTACGGCTGCATCCTGGTCCGCAAGGGGGTGATCCGGCCATGACGCTGCCCACCCGCACGCTCGGCCGCACCGGCATCGCGCTGACCACGCTCGGCTTCGGCAGCACCAGCCTTGGCAACATGTACCGCGCGCAAACGGAGGACGGCGCGATGCAAGCGGTCGAGGCCGCCCACCGCGGCGGCATCCGCTACTTCGACACCGCGCCGCTCTACGGCTTCGGCTTGGCCGAGCACCGCATCGGCGCCGCCCTGCGGCGGCTGCCGGGCGACATCGTGCTGTCCACCAAGCTGGGCTGGCGCCTGTTCCCGCGCGGCGCGTCCCCCGGCCCCGGCAGCCCCGCGGACGCCCTGTTCGACCGTCCGGCGCCGTTCGCGCCGCGCATCGACTACAGCTACGACGGCGCCATGCGTTCCTTCGAGGACAGCTTGCAGCGCCTGGGCACCGACCGCGTCGATATCCTGTTCCTCCACGACTGCGACCGCCGCAACCACGGCGACGCCTACCGCGAGCGGTTCGGGGAAGCGATGGCCGGCGCCTGCCGCGCCCTGCTGTCGCTGCGCGAGCAGGGGGCGGTGCGCGCCATCGGCGCCGGGCTGAACGAGTGGGAAGCCTGCCAGGACTTCGCGGAGGCCGGGGATTTCGACTGCTTCCTGCTGGCCGGGCGCTACACGCTGCTGGACCAGACGTCGCTGGGCAGCTTCCTGCCGCTGTGCGAGCAGCGCGGTATCGGCATCATCCTGGGCGGCCCCTACAACTCCGGCATCCTCGCCACCGGCGCCACCGAAGGCGCCCGGTATGACTACGCCCCGGCGTCCCCCGCCATCCTGGAGCGCACCCGCGCCATCGAGGGTGTCTGCCGTCGCCACGCCGTGCCGCTGCGCGCGGCGGCGCTGCAATTCCCGCTGTCGCACCCGGCCGTCGCGACCGTCATCCCCGGCGCCCGCGACGCGGCGGAAGTGGACGAGAACCTGCGCCTCATGGCGCACTCCATCCCCGACGCGCTTTGGCTGGAACTGCGGCAGGCCGGGCTGATCCGGTGCCAAGAACTTTGATCATCGACGCGCATGTGCATTATTGGCAGGTGGACCGCGGAGACTACGGTTGGCTGACGCCCGACC
>CAXSEX010000380.1:0-3572 GCA_964236415.1 uncultured Acetobacteraceae bacterium
GCACGGTCTGCTGCAGGTCGATGATGTGGACCTGGTTGCGGATGCCGAAGATGTAGGGTCCCATGCGCGGGTTCCAGCGCCGGGTGTGGTGGCCGAAGTGAACGCCGGCTTCGAGAAGCTGACGCAAGGTGAAATCGGGCATCGCCATGGGAGCGCGTCCTTTCCGATGATCCGGTTGATCCTCCGCGGGGCCAGGCCATGCGGCACCGGAACCTGGGGATTGACCCCGGGAAAGGCGCCCCGCGTGTGAATTACCCGCGACGGTCGCGGGCGCGGGAGATATGGTAGATCACAGGCGGATTGGCAAGCGTCAAACCTCCTCGACCCGCTCCACTCCCGGCACGATCTTCAACGCCTGCGCCAGCCGCGGCGTCACCTGGAACCCGCCGGGGATGGTGATTTCCACCGCCTGCGCGTCGTCGATGCGCGGCACCAGCGTGACCCGGCCGCGCCCGCGGCCCTCCTGGGACAGCAGCGCGCGGATGTGCGGCACCGCTTCCGTCCGGTCGAGCCAGATGCGCATCCCGGCGCCGGCGTCGCTCGCCGCCTGTTCCAGCGACACGCAGTCGGCAGCCGTGACGCGCAGGCTGTCGCCCTCCATCCGGAGGTCCACGCCCATCAGCACCGCGTTCCCGGCCTTGAGGATGTCTCGCGCGCCGCCCAGCACCTCGCTGAACACCGTCACCTCGTAGCTGCCGCCCTGGTCCGACAAACGAATCCACGCCATGCGGCTGCCGGTGCGCGTCGTGCGCTCCTTGGACGCCACGACGCAGCCGGCCATCCGCACCCGGGTCGCGCCGGCCTGGGCCTGAGCCTCCATCTGGCTGGACGGCACCACGCCGAGGCGCCGCAGCAGGGGGCCGTAGCTGTCGAGCGGGTGGGCCGTCAGGTGGAACCCCACCGCCTCCGCCTCGTAGCCCAGGCGCTCCATCGGCGGCCAGTCCTGCAAGGCAGGCAAACGCAGCGGCTCGGGCGTCGGGCCGCCGCCGAACAGCCCGGCCTGGCCGGTCTCCGTTTCCTCCGCCTGCGCCTGGGCGCGGCGCATGATCGTCTCGGCGGCGGCGAACATCTGGGCGCGGTTGGGCGCGACGCTGTCGAAGGCGCCGGCGCGGGCCAGGTTTTCAAGCTGCCCCTTGCTGAGCTGGCGCGGATCGACCCGGGCGGCGAAATCGGCCGGGTCGGCGAAATCCCGGTTGCCCCGGGAAGCCACCAGCGCCTGCATGGCGGCGAAGCCGATCCGCTTCACCCCGGCGAGCGCGTAGCGGATCGCCTCCGTCCCGTCCGGCCCGACCTCCACCCGGAACTCGGCGCCGGAGCGGTTGATGTCGGGCGGCAGCACGCGGATGCCGCTGCGCTCGGCCTCCTGGCGCAGCGCCGCGATCTTGTCGGTGTTGCTGATCGCGAGGTTCAAGCAGGCGGCGAGGAAGGCCGCCGGGTGGTTCGCCTTCAGCCACGCCGTCTGGTAGGACACCAAGGCATAGGCCGCGGCATGGCTTTTGTTGAAGCCGTAGTCCGCGAACTTCGCCATGAGGTCGAACACCTCCGTCGCCTTCGCGGCGGGGACGCCGCGGGCGGTGGCGCCGTCGGTGAAGATCTTGCGCTGCTGCTCCATCTCCGCGCGGATCTTCTTGCCCATGGCGCGCCGCAGCAGATCCGCGCCGCCCAGGCTGTAGCCCGCCATGCGCTGCGCGATCTGCATGACCTGTTCTTGGTAAACGATGATGCCGTAGGTCTCGGCCAGGATGTCCCGCACCTCCGGGTGCGGCGCTTCCCAGGGCTTGCCGTGCTTGCGCAGGCAGTATTCCGGGATGTTCGCCATGGGGCCGGGGCGGTAGAGCGCGCCCACGGCGATCAGGTCCTCGAACCGGTCCGGGCGCATCTGCCGCAGCGCGTCGCGCATGCCCTGGGACTCGAACTGGAACACGCCCCCGCCGTCGCCGCGGGACAGCATGTCGTAGGTCTTGGGATCGTCGAGCGGCAAGCGGTCGAGATCGACCGGCACGCCCAAGCCGTGCAGGATCGCCACCGCCTGCTGCAGGATGGTCAGCGTCGTCAAGCCCAGGAAGTCGAATTTCACCAGGCCCGCCTGCTCCACGTATTTCATGGAGTATTGCGTCACCAGCGTGTCCGCCTTGGGGTCGCGGTACAGCGGCACCAGGTCAATCAGCGGCCGGTCGCCGATCACCAGCCCGGCGGCGTGCGTGCTGGCGTGGCGGTACAGACCCTCCAACTGCAACGCCACCTCCATCAGGCGGCGCACGCTCTCGTCGCCGTCGCGCATCTCCTGCAGGCGCTTCTCGCCGTCGATGGCCTGGGCGAGCGTCACCGGCTTGGCCGGGTTGTTGGGGATCAGCTCGGCGACGCGGTTCACCTGGCCGAACGGCAGGCACAGCACGCGGCCCACGTCGCGCACCGCCGCCCGCGCCTGCAGCTTCCCAAAGGTGATGATCTGCGCCACCCGGTCCGCCCCGTACTCGCGGCGCACGTAGTCGATCACCTCGTCCCGGCGGTCCTGGCAGAAGTCGATGTCGAAGTCCGGCATCGACACACGTTCGGGATTCAAGAAACGTTCAAACAACAACCCCCAGCGCAGCGGGTCGAGGTCGGTGATGGTGAGCGCCCAGGCCGCGACCGACCCGGCGCCGGACCCGCGGCCCGGCCCCACGGGGATGCCCTGCCCCTTCGCCCATTGGATGAAGTCGGCGACGATCAGGAAGTAGCCGGGAAAGCCCATGCCGGCGATGACGCCCAACTCGTACTCCAGCCGCTCGGCATACACTGCCCGGGTGGCCGGGTCGGCGCCCATCGCGTCCATGCGGCGCACCAATCCTTCACGCGCCATGGCACGCACCGTCTCGTCCTCGGACTGGCCGGGCCGCACCTTGGGGCACATCGGCAGCAGCGGCTTGCGCGTTTCCGCCATGACGGCGCAGCTTCGGGCCACGGCCAGCGTGTTGTCGCAGGCGTCCGGCAGGTCGCGGAACAGGCGGCGCATGTCGCGCGCCGGCTTGAACCAGTGCTCCGGCGTCACCCGGCGGCGCACGGCCTCGCTGACCTGCCGCCCGTCAGCGATGCACAGCAGGGCGTCGTGCGCCTCGTGCATCTTGGCGGTGGCGAAGAAGCACTCGTTGGTGGCGACCAAGGGCAGCCGCTGCTCGTCCGCAAGCTGCAGCAGCCCCGGCTCGATGGCCTTTTCCATCGCAAGGCCGTGGCGGTGCAGCTCCATCATGCAGCGCCCGGGGAACGCTTCGGCCAACTGCGCCAGCAGCTTGCCGGCATCGGGCTTGCGCCCCTCGGCCAACATGCGGGCGACCGGGCCGCGGGTGCCGCCGGTCAGCAGCACCAAGCCCTCGGCATGGTCCAGCACGGCCTGCAACGGCAGTTGCGGGTCCGCCGGGTCGCCTTGCATGAAGCCCTGCGACGACAGCCGCTGCAGGTTGGCAAGCCCCGCCGCGTCCTGCGCCAGCACCACGACCGGGTCGGGCGCGAGCCGCGGGTTCTCCGCCCGGGTGATCGAGACCTGGCAGCCGATGACCGGCTGCACCCCCTTGGCGGCGCAGGCCTGGCTGAAC
>CAXSEX010000380.1:3582-4741 GCA_964236415.1 uncultured Acetobacteraceae bacterium
CTGCCCTCCAGCGCGCCGCACAGCGTGCCGGTCTCGGTGATCGCGACCGCCGGCATCTTGGCGTCCTGCGCCGCGGCGGCGATCTTGTCGGCCCTGATCGCGCCCTCGCTCAGCGAGTAGGCGGAGTGGACCCGCAAATGCACGAAATCAGCGTGCGGCATCAAAGCTCCTCGATTCGCCCGTTCCGCAAGGTTACCCGGCGGTCCATGCGGCTGGCGAGATCCGGGTTGTGCGTGGCGATCAGCGCCGCCACCCCCTCCATCCGCACGGTGCGCAGCAGCTCCTCGAACACCACGCCGCTGGTGCCGACATCGAGGTTGCCGGTCGGCTCGTCCGCCAGCAGCACGCCGGGCGCGTTGGCCAAGGCGCGCGCGATGGCGACCCGCTGCTTCTCGCCGCCCGACAGCTTGCCCGGCAAATGCCCAGCGCGCGCCGGAAGCCCGAACGCGGCCAGCAGCGCCATCGCCCGCTCCCGCGCCGCCCGCCACGGGCGGCCCGCCACCATCTGCGGCAGCACGATGTTCTCGGCCGCGGTGAACTCGGCCAGCAGGTGGTGCGCCTGATACACGAAGCCGATGCGGTCGCGGCGGATCGCCGTGCGCTCGGCGTCCGGCAACTTCCCGGCGTCCCGCCCATCGACCAGCACGACCCCGGCATCCGGACGCTCCAACAGGCCGGCCAAATGCAGCAACGTGCTCTTGCCGGTGCCGGACGGCGCCACCAATGCCACGATCTCCCCGGCGTGCAGCGTGAGGTCGGCGCCTTGCAGCACCCGCAACTCGCTGTCCCCGCTGCGGTAGGCGCGGCTCACGCTCCGCAGCGCCAGCGGCTCACTCATGCCGCAGCGCCTCCACCGGGTCGGTGCGCGCGGCGCGCCAGCTTGGGTAGAGCGTCGCGAGCAGGGACAGGCCGAGCGCCAGGGCGACGACCTGCGCCACCTCGTGCCAGTTCAGCTTCGCCGGCAGGTGCGTGAGGTAGTACACCTCGGGGTTGAACACGCTGGCGCCGGTGGCGGCCTCCACCCAATGCTGCAGCGTCTCGATGTTGAGGCAGAACAGCACGCCCAGCAACACGCCGGCGACGGTGCCGGTCACGCCCACGCTCGCGCCGCACATCAGGAAGATGCGCATCACCGCCCCCCGCCCGGCGCCGATGGTGC
>CAXSEX010000381.1:0-4737 GCA_964236415.1 uncultured Acetobacteraceae bacterium
GCCGCGTGTCCCGCCACCGCCGCCGCGCTTGCCGCGAGAAGCGCCGCGCGCCGGGTCAATTGGTGCCTGCCCATCCGTGTCCTCCGCCCAAACCGACGCTCAAGCGGCCCGGCGGCGCCAGAGTTCCGAAAACCGCCCGCCGCCCACTCTTGCGCCCGCCAATGCACCCCCGTACACCACCCCCATGCGACGCGCCGCCGCCCTGCTGATCCCGCTGCTGCTCGCCCCCCTGCTGGCTCCGGGCGCGGCGCGCGCCGCCGGGCTTTATGAGGCGCAGGCCATCACCACCGGCACGGACGGGCGCGAGCGCCCCGCCGCACTCGCCGCCTGCCTCGCCCAGGTGCTCGCCAAGGTGTCCGGCAACCCGGCCCTGATCGACGACCCCCGCGTCGCCGTCCTCGGCCCGGCGGCGCCCGGCCTGCTCGCCGGCCTCGCCTACCTCGACCGCACCGGCGACCTCCCCAAGCACGACGAGCAAGGCACCCGCGACCGCCCGTACGACCTGCTGGCCCGCTTCGACCCGTCCGGCATCGACGCCGCCCTGCTGGGCCTCGGCGAGATCCCCTGGCTGGTGAACCGCGACCGCCCCCGCGTGCTGGCCGACATCTCCATCACCCCCCGCGGCGGCGGCCCGGCGCTGGCGCTGCTCGCCGACACGGACGGGGACGAGCGCCACCGCGCCGCCCTGCTCGCCGCCGCCGACCGCTTCGGCCTCCCCGTGCTGCTCCGCCTGTCCGACGGCGCCCCGCCCCTGGCCCCGGCGGTGCTGCACGGGCGCGTCGCCTGGGGCGGCGACGGCTGGGACGCCGCCTGGACGCTCCATTGGGCCGGGCAGCAGCACGCCTGGTCCATCCGCGGCGTGAGCTTCGACGACGCCTACCGCAACGCGGTCGCCGGCGCCGCCGCCGCGCTGTCCGGGCACGCGCTGCCCAAGGGCTGAGGCGGGCCGCGCGGCGCTGGACGGCCGGACGCCATCCGTGGGAAGCTCACAGCCTCCGATCCCGCCGCAAAGGCCGCCATGACCGTCATCACCACCCGCATCACCGTCGCCCCGGACGGCACCATCTCAACGGCAACCCCCCTGCCCGCCGGCTCCCACACCGCTAGCGTCGAGCTGCACGACCAGCCGCCCGCCCGGCAGCAGCCCACCCAACCCTTCGACGTGGACAGCCTGCCCAAGATCGACCTCGGCCCCTGGCCCGAAGGCGGCGTCAGCCTGCGCCGGGAAGACCTGTACGGCGACGACGGACGGTGAGCGTCGTCGATACCAACGTCCTCGTCCATGTCAGCGTCACGGCGCCGCCCGACCATCCAAAGGCAGTGGCCGCCCTCGCCCGCCTGGCCGCGCGCGGCCCGGTCGCGGTCACGCGCCAAAGCCTGCTTAAGTTCAGCGAAATCCTTCGGATTTGCGCGTAGCCGCCACAACCCGTCCGCAGCCCTGGGCCAGGGCCGCCACGCTGGCCGAAGCCACGGCAGCCGCCGAAGGCTTCGCCCGGAGCTTCCCCATCCTGGAGGACGGCCCCGCCATATGGGCCGAACTCATGACCCTGAGCCGCCGCTTCGCCTTCGGCGGCAAGCAGGTGCACGACGCCAACGTCGAACCGAGAGGTTCGCCGGACATCGTCGCCGCCATGCTGGCCCACGGCGAGACCCGCCTGCTGACGTTCAACGCCGCCGACTTCCGCCGCTTCGTCCCGTTGATCGAGGTCGTCGCCCCCTGACGCCCGCCCTCACCCGCACACGTCCCCGATCGCATCCAGGATGGCGCGCAGCCCATACGGCTTCATCACCAGCGCGCAGCGCGGCTGCAGCCGGTCCACCCCGGGCTGCGCCTCCCGCCGCCCGGTCGCCACCACGATCGGCAGGCCCGGCTGCCGCGCCCGCGCCCGCGCCGCGACCTCCATGCCGTCCAGGCGCCCCGGCATCTGCACGTCCGTCACCAGCAGGTCGAACCGGTCGGGATCGCCGATCAGCCCGGCCGCCTCATCCCCGCTCGCCGCTTCCGTCACGTCGAACCCTTCCAGCGCCAGCGCTTCCGCCACCGCTTCGCGCAGATGCGGCTCGTCCTCGACGACCAAGACCTTGCGCCCCATGCCCGTGCCCTCGCCCATGCCCATGCCCTCAGCATGTGCGCAAACCGGCGCGCCGGGCCAGGCCGTTGCGCCCTCACAACCGTGTCAATGCGGGAAAGGCGCCCGGGCGGCCCGTTCAACTTTCCGGGGGCGCCGGTGCGGGCGGCGTCAGACGAATTTCACCGCCGCCGCGCTGCCCAGCCCGCCGAAGGTCACGCGCGTGTAGTCCGACAGCACGACCGTGTTCGACCCGCCCGCCGCGGCCAGCGCCCGGTCCAGCTCGCCCAGCGGGTAGCCCAGCAGCGCCACGCGGGCGCCCGGGTTGGCGTCCAGCCCGTTCACCAGCACCGTGCCGCCGAACCGCTCGTTGTTGATGACCACCAGGTCCGCCCCCGCCCCCCCGTCCACCGTGGCGTTGCCGGAGCCGGCGAAGATGGTGTCGGCGCCGGGTCCGCCGCCGATCAGCGCGTCGCCCGGCCCGGTGAAGAAGGTGTTGCCCCCCGTGCTGCCGCCGCCCGTCAACGTCTCGTTCCCCGCGCCGGCCTGCAGCACCGTCGGGCCGCCGCCGCGGGCGAACAGCACGTCGCCGTCGCCGCCGCCGAACAGCGTCGTGCCCGCCGTGCTGTCGCCGCCGACCAGCCGGCTGTTGCCGCCGGAGCCTGCCGCGGCCACCCCGCCGCCCTGCCCTGCGAACACCGTGTCGCTGCCCTGGCCGCCGCTCACCGTGACCGGGCCGCCGCCGCCCACGTAGTACATGCCCTTGTGGCCCGAGGCCCCGATCAGCGCGGAGCCGGCGCCGCCGAACACCGTGTCCGTGCCCGTCCCCGACCCGCCCAGGATCGTGTCCTGGCCGGTCGAGTACACGACGCTGCGGCCCGACCCGGTGAACACCAGGTTGGCGCCGCTGCCGGCCGAAATGGTGTTGTCGCCCGTCGCGCCCACCACCGTGTCGCTGCCCGCGCCGGTCACGAAGGTGAACGCGCCGCCGCCCGCCGTCGGCGTGCCGAGCAGGTTGTCGCCGTCGCCTGTCACCACCGTGCCGGTGCCGCCGCTGGTGTTGAAGGCCAGCCCGCCGTTATCCGCCAGGATTTGCTGGTTCTGCCCGCCTGACCCGGTGACGGAGTTGGCCCCGCCGCTGAGCGCCAGGGCGCGGACTGCCACGTCCATGACAAGCTTGGCGTTTCCCGACCTGACGGCCCAGAAGGCCGTGCCGGTGGGCGGGTTGACGTCGCTGGTCTCGGTCAGGGTGCCCGCCCGCAGCGCCGCGGTGATCTGCGCGGCCAGGCTCGGCGCCACCCCGTTCCGGTCGTTGCTGCCGCAGTCCAGCGTGACCTGCCCGCCGGAGCCGCCCGTGATGGTCGCCATCGAAGCCGCCCCTCCAAGCCGTGCCGACGCATCCGGACGGCCCACCCCGGCACCGCCGGGGTGGGCCTGCCGGCGTTACACGAACTTCGCAGCCGTCACGCTGGTCAGCCCGCCGAAGGTGATCTTCGTGTTGTCCGACAGCGTGATGGTGTTGGACCCGCCGGACGCCGCGATGGCCTGGTCCAGCTCGCCCGGCTGGTAGCCGATCAGCGTCACCTTGTCGTTCGCGTCCATGTCGAACCCGTTCAGCAGCAGGCTGCCGCCCGAGCGCCCGGCGATGATGGCCACCAGGTCGTTGCCCGCGCCGCCGTCCACCGTCGCGTTGCCGCTGCCCGCGAAGATCGTGTCGCTGCCGGGTCCGCCGCCGATCAGGTCGTTGCCGGAGCCTGCGAAGAAGTCGTTGTTCCCCGTGGACAAGGCGCCCGTCAGCGTCTCGTTGCCGGCGCCGGCCGACAGCAAGGTGGTGCCGGAGCCGCGGGCGAACAGCAGGTCGCCATCGCCGCCGCCGAACAAGGTGCTGCCGGCCGTGCCGTCGCCGCCCAGCAGGGCGTTGTGGCCCGCCGACCCGCCCGAGAGCACCCCGCCGCCCAGGCCCGCGAACACCGTGTCGCTGCCGGTCCCGGCCTCCACCGTGACCGAACCGGAGCCGCCCATGAAGTACAGGTCCTTGCCGCCCTCCGCCATCAGCGCGGAGCCGGCGCCGCCGAACACCGTGTCGGAGCCGTTGCTGCCGGGCGCGCCGTAGATGGTGTCCTGACCGTTGGAATAGACGACCGTGTTGCCCGACCCCGTGAACATCAGGTTGCTGCCGGCGCCCGCCGAGATGGTGTTGTCGCCCGACGCGCCCACCACCGTGTCGTTGCCGGCGCCGGTGACGAAGGTGAACGCGCCCCCGCCCGCCGTCGGCGTGCCGATCAGGTTGTTGCCGTCGCCCGTCAGCACCTCGCCGGTGCCGCCGTTGGTGAACATGGTAAGGTTGCCGTTGTCCGCCAGGATCTGCTGGTTCTGCCCGCCGGAGCCGACGACGGAGTTCGCCCCGCCCCCGGTCAGCGCCATGACGCGCACCGCCGCTTCCAGGGTGAAGGTCTGGCCCACCGCGTTGGTGACGTAGAACCCGGTGCCGCTGGCCGGGTTGGCGTTGCTGGTCTGCGTCAGCGTGCCGGCCTTCAGCGCCGCGGTGATCTGCGCGGTGAGGTTGGCCGCCAAGCCGTTCTGGTCGTTGCTGCCGGCACTGAGCGTGACCTGCTCGCCTGAGCCGCCCGAAATGGTCGCCATGGATAACCGCTCCTTGATTGTGTCG
>CAXSEX010000382.1:0-4726 GCA_964236415.1 uncultured Acetobacteraceae bacterium
CGACCCCTATTTCGCCGACGACCCGGACCTCAAGGTGTTCACCTCCCTGCTGCCCGGCGCCCGCTTCGCCCCGGTGATCGCCGGCTGGGAGGAGGTGGCGACCGTGACCTCCAACGCGCTGCAAACGATCTACCTCGGCCGGGCCGAGATCGAGCCGACGCTGCGCGACGCGGCGGCAAAAGCAGACGAGATCCTGGCCAAGAATTAACGGCGTCCCGAACGGCTTGGGACGCCGGGCGACCGCCTACAGCCTGATCCTGCCGAGCTTTCTCCTGACGGCCTTCATCATCCTTTGGCCGTTGAAGGAGATCGTCAGCCTCGCCCTGCACGACGTGAACCGGTTCGGCCTCCTGCGGGCGTTCTCGGGCCTGGCCAACTTCCGCGCCCTGTTCGCCGATCCGGACTTCCTGGCGGCGCTGTGGCGCACGCTGGCGTGGACGGCCGCGGTCGTGGGCGGCACGCTCGCCGTGTCCGTGCCGGTGGCGCTGATGCTGAACGGAGACTTCTACGGCCGCGGCATCGCCCGCGTGATCGTCATGCTGCCCTGGGCGGTGTCGCTGACCATGACGGCCATCGTTTGGCGCTGGGCGCTGAACGGCGAGAGCGGGATGCTCAACTCCGGCCTCAGGGGCCTCGGCTTGATCCACGCCAACATCCAATGGCTCGCCGAGGCATCGACCGCGTTCCCGATGCAGATCCTGATCGGCATCGAGGCGAGCATCCCGTTCACGACGACGATCCTGCTCGGCGGCCTGTCCTCGGTGCCGGACGAGCTGTACGACGCGGCGGCCATCGAGGGAGCGGGGGCCTGGAACCAGTTCCGCTTCATCACGCTGCCGCTGCTGCGCCCGTTCATCAACATCGCGGTCGTGCTCAACACTATCTACGTCTTCAACTCCTTCCCGATCATCTGGGCCACGACGCAGGGCGGCCCGGCCAATTCCACCGATATCCTCGTCACCTACCTCTACAAGGCCGGGTTCCGGCTCGGGAAGCTGGGCGAGGCGGCGGCGGTGTCGCTGATCATGTTCGGCGTGCTGCTCGTCTTCACGCTGATCTACGTGCGGCTGGCGATGCGCGAGGAGGCAGCTTGAGCAAGCTCACCCGCTCCGTCCTCTACTGGCTTCTCCTGTCGCCCTTGGTCGTCCTCGTGCTGTTCCCGTTCGCGGTCATGTTCATCACCGCCATCAAGCCGCAGGCCGAGGTGCTCGATCCCGCCTGGTGGCCCAGCGCCGCGCGCTGGGCCAACTTCGTGGAGATGTGGCAGGCGACGGGCTTTGGCGCCGCGCTGCTGAACTCCCTTTACGTGTCGGGGATGGCGACCGTCATCACGGTCGCCGTCTCGATCCCGGCCGCCTACGCGCTGAGCCGCTACCGCTTCGCCGGGCGGGGCGCCTACCGGCAGTTCCTGCTCGTCTCGCAGATGCTGTCGCCCATCGTGCTCGTCGTTGGCCTGTTCCGCCTGGTGGCGGCGGTGGGCATGATCGACAGCCTCCTTGCAGTGACGATGGTCTATGTCGCCTTCAACATCGCCTTCTCGGTTTGGATGCTGCAAAGCTATTTCGCCACCATCCCGAAAGACCTGGAGGAGGCTGCCTGGATCGAGCGTGCCAGCCCGTTCCAAACGCTGGTCCGCGTGTTCCTGCCGCTCGCGGTGCCGGCGATGGTCGTCACCGCGATCTTCACCTTCATCAACACCTGGAACGAGTTCGTGATCGCGCTCACCATGCTGCGCCAGCAATCGGCCTACACGCTGCCGATCCAGATCTTCTCGCTGGTGGCCGGGCGCTACACGGTGGAGTGGCATTACGTAATGGCGGCGGCATTCGTGGCGACCATCCCGGTTGCGATCCTGTTTGCCTGGCTGCAACGCTACCTGGTGCGCGGCCTGGCGCTCGGCGCGGTGAAATGAACGGTTGAAATGAACGGGGAACCATTGATGACCAGGCAGCATTTCGGCCAGGCGAGCGTGCCGTTGTCGCCCGCCGTCCGGGCTGGCGACTTCATCTTCGTGTCCGGCCAGGTGCCGACGGTGGACGGCGCCGTGGTGCCGGGTGGAATCGAGGCGCAGACCCGGCAGGTGCTCGACAACGTTTCCGCCGCCCTGGCGCTCGCCGGGGCCGCGCTGTCCGACGTAGTGAAAACCATGGTCGTCCTCACCGACGCGCGGGACTTCGTAGCCTTCAACAGCGTTTACGCCAGCTACTTTCCAGCCAACCCGCCGGCCCGCACGACGATGGAGGCGAAACTGATGATCGACATCATGGTCGAGATCGAGGCGGTGGCCTACCGGCCGCTGTAAGTCCATGCCCTCCACCTTGGCGCCTGCGTCCGGCACGGACCGGGCCTATATCTGTTCCTACACCGCCGCCGGCCAGTCGGGCGGCAACGGCCTCGGCATCACCCAGGCGCGCCTCGATCCGCAGCAGGGCCTCGTGCCGGTCGCCGTGACCGCCGGGCCAAGCCCGTCCTGGATCTGCTTCGGCGCCGGCGGCCGGCACGCCTATGCGGTCAACGAGATCAGCGAACACGCGGGCAAGCCCCAAGGCTCCGTCACCTCCTACGCCGTCGATCCCTTGACAGGCGCGCTGGCGCTGCTGAACACGGCCGGAACCGGAGGGGTAGGACCGGCTCACTGCGCGGTGCACCCCTCCGGCCGTCACCTGCTGGTTGCCAACTACGGCGACGGCCGCATTGCCGTGCTGCCGATCGGAGGGGATGGGTCGCTGGGAGATCCCACGGACGTGGTGGCACCGGTGGGCACGGTCGGCCCCGACACGGCGGCCGGCGCGCCTCCCGGCAGCTTCGCACGGAGCGGCCACGACGGCAGCCACGCCCACATGATCGCCAGCAATCCCGGCGGGCGCTACGTGCTGAGCACCGACCTCGGCCTCGATGCGGTGTTCGTTTGGACGCTCGACCCTGATCGCGGCAGGCTGCGCCCGGCACCGGCCCCAAGCATCCCGGCGGCGTCGGCGGGCGGCGGGCCGCGCCATTTCGTGTTCCACCCGGACGGACGCACCCTCTACGTCGTGCAGGAGGAAGCTTCGCAGATCGGCGTTTACCGGTTCGACCCGGCAACCGCGGCGGTCGCGCTGCTGCAGGTCGTCAGCACGCTGCCCGACGACTTTGCCGGGTCGAGCTTCGCCTCGTCCATCACCATCAGCCGTGACGGCCGGTACATCTACTCGGGCAACCGGCTGCACAACAGCATCGCCGTTCTCTCGGTTGATGCGGGCGGCACCCTGCAGCTTGTCGCGACGGAATGGACCCGAGGCGATTACCCGAACCAGGTGACATTGTCGCCGTCCGGCGCGTTCCTGTTCGCCTGCAACCGGCGCAGCGACCAGGTGACGACGTTTCGCGTTGACTCGTTCAGCGGAATGCTAAGCTTCACTGGCCAATACCTTGCGGTAGGCAGCCCCAACATGATCGGCTTCGCTTGACGGATTGCGGGAATCGCCATTCCCGATAACCGTTGCGGGCCACTCTGGGCGACGCTGTTGCTTGAGTCGGGTCGGTCTGGCATCGGACAGCTCCAGCCCGTCATGCTTCGCGTTCCATGCATAGGACGTCGCGCCCGGCATCCTGTGCGTGCGGCATAGGTCTGCCACCCCCACGGCAGTGTCGCCCTCCTTCAGAATGCCGGTGATCTGCTCGTCCGTGAACCGCTTCCGCCTCATCCGTCCTGCCCCTTCGTGGGCCGGACACTAGGTTGTGTGGACACTTATCGCAGCCACAGGATAGTAGCGGCGAGAGTGACAACGGCGAGATAATGGCGGGCGGTTTTTTCGTGGCGGGTTGCGACGCGGCGGAACTGCTTGAGCTTGGAGAAGCAGCACTCGATGAGATGGCGCTTTTTGTAAAGTTGCGGGTCGAACGCATACTTGGCGGTCCGCGAGGGATGGTTGGGGATCACGGCCTTGGCGTTCATCGCGGCGATCAGGCTGCGGACGTGATCGGCATCGTAGGCGGTGTCCGCCAGCACGACTGCGGCGCGGCGGCCCTCGAGCAGAGCGGCGGCTTGGGGCACATCGCCCCTGTGCCCACCTGTCAGGTGAAAGGCAACCGGGCACCCCAGCCCACGCACGGCCAAATGGATCTTGGTGCTCAAACCGCCACGAGAGCGCCCAAGCGCCTGATCTTCAGCCCCCTTTTTGCGCCCGCCGCATGCTGATGGGCACGCACGATGGTGCGGTCCACACTCAGGCACTCGAAGTCGCCATCGTCAGCCATGGCCGCAAAGATGCGGTGCCAGATGCCTTTGGCGCTCCACCGGCTGAACCGGCGAAACGTGCTGTTCCACGAGCCAAACGCGTCCGGCAGGTCGCGCCAAGGCGAGCCCGTCCGCACGATCCACAACACCGCTTCCACAAACATCCGGTTGTCGCGCCCGGACGACCCACGCGTCCGTTCGTTGCCGATGATGTGCTCGCACATGCGCGACCACTGGTCATCGCACAGGGTGAGCCGGTCCAGAACACCCATGGCTGCTCTCCAAAAAGCAGCTTTGAACCAGAACAGACAACACTTGGAAAACGCAAACGTCCACACGACCTAGTGGACGCCGATGATCCAGACCCATGGCGACCTGGACCTCTGGGACATTGAGGCCGCGCGTCCCTGGCTGCACGCGGTCAAGGCTCTCGGTGACGAGTTCTTCGATGTCGGGTGGTGGGATTGGGATTGACCTGGTTCGGTGGACGGTTTGGTGGCTTACGGGCTA
>CAXSEX010000383.1:0-4717 GCA_964236415.1 uncultured Acetobacteraceae bacterium
CGTGATCCTGGCGACTGCGCGCATCGCGGGCGAGACGGCGCCGCTGCTGTTCACCTCGCTCGGCAACCTCACCTGGTCAGTGAGCCTGACGCACGCGATGTCGAGCCTGCCGCTGACGATCTATGCCTATGCCGGGTCGCCGTACGAGGATTGGGTGTCGCTGGCCTGGACCGGCGCCCTGCTGATCACCGTAAGCGTCCTGCTGCTCAACATCATCGCACGCATCGTGCTGCGGAAAGCTTGAGGGTTTCATGAGCGAGACAGCCAACAGCCTGCCGGCGCCGCCCGCCCGGGCCGGTGTTCCCGCAGCGAGCGCCATGTCCATGCGGTCCGGCGCCCTCAACCCGGCGCGCATCGCCATACGCGGCCTCGACTTCCACTACGGCACCAACCAGGCGCTGAAAGGGATCAACCTCGACCTGCCGGCCCAGCAGGTCACCGGGATGATCGGCCCCAGCGGTTGCGGCAAATCGACCCTGCTCCGCGTGCTGAACCGCATGTACAGCCTGTATCCCGGCCAGCGCGCCGAGGGTGAGGTGCTGATGGACGGGCAGAACCTGCTCGCGCCCGAGATCGACATGAACGTGCTGCGTTCCCGCATCGGCATGGTGTTCCAGAAGCCGACGCCGTTCCCGATGTCGGTGTATGACAACATCGCCTTCGGCGTGAAGCTGCACGAGCAGCTTTCCCGGGCCGCCATGGACGAGCGCGTCGAATGGTCGCTGACCCGCGCCGCGCTGTGGGACGAGGTGAAGGACCGGCTGTCCGGTTCGGCCACCGGCCTTTCGGGCGGCCAGCAGCAGCGGCTGTGCATCGCCCGCACCATCGCCGTGCGGCCCGAGGTCATCCTGCTCGACGAGCCGACCAGCGCGCTCGACCCCATCAGCACGCTCAAGGTCGAGGAGCTGATCGACGAGCTGAAGCGCGACTTCACCATCGCCATCGTCACCCACAACATGCAGCAGGCGGCGCGCTGCGCCGACCAGGTGGCGTTCTTCTACCTGGGCGAGATGGTCGAGGTGGCGCCGGCAGCACAGCTCTTCACCGCGCCCAAGCAGCGGCGCACGCAGGAATACATCACCGGCCGGTTCGGCTGAGGGGGACCAGCACAATGTCCGAGGCTCAGCACATCGTCAAAAGCTACGGCCAGGAACTGCAGCTCCTGCGCGGCCTGATGGCCGCGATGGGCGGCATGGTGGAGAACCAGGTGGCGCTCGCCACCGACGCCATCCTGCACGGGGACGCGGGCGTCGCCACCCGGGCCGTCGAGCTTGACTTGCAGGTCGATGCGCAGGAGCGCGAGGCCGAGCAGCTCGTCATCCGCATGCTGGCGCTGCGCCAGCCGTTGGCCAACGACCTGCGGCAGATCGTCGGCGCCATGAAGATCACCGCGGCAATGGAGCGGATCGGCGACTACGCGAAGAACATCGCCCGGCGCAGCATCGTGCTGGGCGAGTACCGCCTGCCGTTCAGCCTCACGGGCATCGCCAACATGTCGCGCCTGGTGCAGGAGAACCTGAAGCTCGTCATCGACGCCATCGGCGAGAACGACGCCGGCAAGGCCCGGCAGGCGTGGCAGGCGGACCTGGCCATCGACGAGATCTACAACTCGATCTTCCGCGAGCTGGTCACCTACATGATGGAGGATGCGCGCAACATCACGCCCTGCACGCACCTGCTGTTCATCGCCAAGAACCTGGAGCGGATCGGCGACCACGCCACCAACATCGCCGAGCACGTGCACTACGCCGTCACCGGCGAGCCGCTGCGGGAAGAGCGGCCAAAGAGCGACGGGTCGGCCTTTGCCGGCGTCCGCCTGCCCGACGACGCGGACCCCCTTTGATGCTGCCCGCACCCGCCAGCCTGTCTAAGCCCTATGTCCTGGTTGTGGAGGACGAGGCGGCGCTGGCGACCATGCTGCGCTACAACCTGGAAAAGCAGGGTTTCCGCGTCGAGGAAGCGGTCGATGGCCAGGAGGCGCTGACCCGCATCTCGGAGGCAGTGCCCGACATCGTGCTGCTGGACTGGATGCTGCCCGTCATGTCAGGCATCGAGGTGTGCCGGCAAATCCGACGCCGCCCGGCCACACGCGACCTGCCGGTCATCATGGTGACGGCGCGGACGGAGGACCAGGACGCGGTGCGCGGGCTGAACACCGGGGCCGACGACTACATCACCAAGCCGTTCAACATGGACGCGCTGCTGGCCCGGATGCGGGCGCTGCTGCGCCGCGCCGGGGCCGTGCCGGTGCGTGGCCAGCACGTGTTCCACGACATCACCATGGACCTTTCCGCCCACCGGGTGCACCGCAACGGCCGGGCGATCCACCTGGGGCCGACCGAGTTCCGGCTGCTGGAGTTCCTGATGCAGCACCCGCGCCGGGTGTTCTCGCGGGAGGAGCTGCTGAATTCGGTGTGGGGGCCGGATATCCATGTGGAGCCACGCACCGTCGATGTGCACATCCGGCGCCTGCGCAAGAGCATCAACGGGGAAGGCGAGCTTGACGTGGTGCGCACCGTGCGCGCCGCCGGCTATGCTCTGGACACCGAGCAGATCTGAGAGCCTCACCAGGTTTTGGCGGCACGCAGCCCGTTTGCGGACCGGCAGGTCGGCAAGGCGCGGCGCCCCATCTTGTAGCTTTTTTGCAACTGTTGCATTGAAAGCGCGCAATCGTTCCATTGGTGTTGTTCAATCGTACGACTCGGCATCGTGATGCCTGGAACGTTGGGCATAATCCCTGGCGTCAACCACGGAGCGCCCCATGCTGAACACAGCCACGCCAACCGGCACCGCGATGCGCATCCCCGAAACGCTTGAGGAAGACCAGCCCTATTTCCTGCCTGGCGACCTCGCCGGCGCACGCGAGTTCTATGACGCCGAGGGCTATGTCGTGCTGCGTGGCCTCATTCCGGCCGAGCTTTGCTCCCGTGCCCGCGCCTGCTTCGACGCAGGCGTGCGCGGCTCGTCGATTCCGATCCTGCGGCAGAAGAACATGCGATACGAGCGCAACGAGTTCGATGCGGACGGATTCCTGAGCAATCCCATCTTCAACGTGCAGGACCTCGGGTCGCGCTCGCTGGGCGCGTTCCGGGACGCGGTGCTCGACATCCTGACGCACGCCGCAACGGCCGCGGCCACGGCCGCCTTGCTTGGCGCCGAGCGGACGAAGCTGATCCAAAGCATGTTCTTCGAGGCCCCGGCCGGCACCTGGGCGCATCAGGACAGCTATTACCAGGACAGCGCCGCAGGGCTGGGCGGCTGCGTCGCGGGTTGGTTTGCATTGGAGGACATCGATGCCGGCGCCGGCCGCTTCTACGTCTGTCCCGGCAGCCACCGGGCGATGGCGCCGCTGCGCAACGCCGGCGCATACAACTTCGCAACGGGCCACCAAGCCTACCAGCAGGCCATGCTGGAGGCGATCCGCAGCAATGGTTTCGCCTGCGCTGCGCCGTTCCTGAAAACCGGCGACGTGCTCTTCTGGAACTCGTTGACGGTGCATGGCAGCTTGCCGTCCAGCCGGCCCGGCGTGTCGCGGTCATCGCTGACGGCGCACTACCTGCGTGAAGGCGACGCCATGCTGCAATTCCACAGCCGCATCCGTGACCAGGAGACGATGCGGCATGGCGGCATGGCAGTTGGCCTGCTGCACGACCAGGACAGGCTGCGGAACCGGGTGGTGCGCGAGGTCGCGTTCCATTTTCCACGGACCTACGCGACGGCGCGCCGAACGGCGTTGCGGGCCTTGATCGTCAAGCGGTCCCTGCGGCACGCATCACGTTCCAGCCGCCGCGGCGTGCCCGCGGCGGCCCTGGAATGAGGAGCGGTCTATACCGGGGCTTGCCCTGCTGAGCCGGCGCGAAACGGGGCGCCCATGATTGGCCTGATGGCCTCGGTGCCCACCCTCGACGACGTGCGCCGCGCGGCGGAGCGGATCAGCGGCCGGGTGCGCCGCACGCCCATGCTTGAAGCGGCGCCGGCGCGCGGGCATGCGGCCGTCGCGGCGCAACTCGTGCTGAAGCTCGAATCGCTGCAAGTCACCGGCTCGTTCAAGGCGAGGGGCGCCTGCAACACGCTCCTTGCCCTGCCGCCTGCGGCGCTGGCGCGGGGCGTGGTCACCGCGTCCGGCGGCAATCACGGGCTGGCCGTGGCCTATGCCGGGTGGATCGCCAGGGTGCCCGCCACGATCTTTCTCCCCGTCACCGCGCCCGAGGCGAAACGCCGCAAGCTGCGGGCCTGGGGCGCCGAGGTGGTGGTCGAGGGCGAAGCGTGGGACGACAGCAACGCGGCGGCGCTGCGCCACGCCGCGCGAGGCGGCATGGCCTACATCCACCCTTTCGCCGACCCGATGGTGATCGCCGGGCAAGGAACGGTCGCGACCGAGATCCTCGATGCCGCGCCGGAGGTGGACACGCTGCTGGTCGCGGTCGGCGGCGGCGGGCTGATCAGCGGGATGGCCACCGCGGCCCGCGACATCAAGACAGGCATCCGCATCGTCGGCGTCGAGCCGGAGGGTGCGGCCACCTTGCGGCGCAGCCTGGATGCCGGGCGCCCGGCGCTGCTCGACCGGATCGAGACCGCCGCCGGCTCCTTGGCGCCGCGCAGCACCGACCCGCTCAATTTCGGCATCGTCCAGCGCCATGTCGAGCAGGTCGTGCTCGTGTCCGACCCGGCGATGCAAAAGGCCGCCGCCTGGCTTTGGTTCGAGCAGGGCGTCGCA
>CAXSEX010000384.1:0-3886 GCA_964236415.1 uncultured Acetobacteraceae bacterium
GGGACGGAGGACGTGGATGCGGTGATCCTGGCCACGGCGACGCCGGACCAGGCGTTCCCCGCCTCCGCCCTCCGGGTGCAGGCGGAGCTTGGCATCACCCGCGGGTTCGGCTTCGACATCTCGGCGGCGTGCAGCGGGTTCATCTACGCGCTCGCGATGGCCGATGCCACCATCCGCGCCGGGCAGGCGATGGGCGTGCTGGTGATCGGCAGCGAGGTGTATTCGCGGATCATGAACTGGGCGGACCGCGGCACCTGCGTGCTGTTCGGCGACGGCGCCGGGGCAGCCTTCGTGCGGTCCGGGACGGAGCGGGACGGGGCGCGCGGCATCCTGTCCACCCACCTGCATGCCCAAGGCACGCTGGGCGACCTGCTGTATGTCGATGGGGCCGTGGGGCGCCCGGACCGGTCGGGCCATCTGGTGATGAACGGGCGCGAGGTGTTCCGCCACGCGGTCGCGAAGCTCGCCGCCGCGGTGGACGAGGCGCTGGCGGCGAACGGCCTGGGCCACGCGGACATCGACTGGCTGGTGCCGCACCAGGCGAACCGCCGCATCATCGACGCGATGGGCCGCAAGCTCGACCTGCCGTCCGAGCAGGTGGTGGTCACCGTGGACCGCCACGCCAACACCTCGGCCGCGTCGGTGCCCTTGGCGCTGGCGGAAGCGTGCGGCGACGGGCGGATCAAGCGGGGCGACCTGGTGGTCATGGAGGCGCTGGGCGGCGGCATGACCTGGGGGTCCGCCCTCGTCCGCTTTTGAGGCGTGGGCGCAACAGCCTGGACGAAAATTGTTTAAGGTCAGCATGTTCGCTTGACGCCTATGCCGCCGATTCATAGCCTGCCGCAATGAACACGGTGACGCGGGCGCAGTTGGCCGAAACGATCTACGCGCAGGTCGGGCTGTCGCGCAACGACTCGGCGGACCTGCTTGAAACGGTATTGGAACGGATGTCGCGGGCGCTGGAAGCTGGCGACTCCGTGAAGATCAGCGGGTTCGGAACGTTCTCGGTCCGGCAGAAGGGCCGCCGGATCGGCCGCAACCCGAAGACGGGGGTTGAGGTGCCGATCCTGCCGCGCCGCGTGCTGACGTTCCGGCCCAGCCAGGTGCTGAAGGCGCACGTGAACGGCGCGGCCATCCCGGCGAGCGACGACGTATGAGCGGCTCCGACGACCTGCCGCCAGACGAGGGGGCGCCGGACGAGGCCGCCCTAGCCATCCCGGGCGATGCGGGCATGGGTGAAACAGGCGCGGACGACAGCCGGCCGCGGGCCAAGAAGGCGCCCAACGCATTCCGCACGATCAGCGAAGTGGCCGACGAGCTTCACATCCCTCAGCACGTCCTCCGGTTCTGGGAAACCAAGTTCCCGCAGATCAAGCCGCTCAAACGCGGCGGCGGGCGGCGCTATTACCGTCCCGACGACATCCTGCTGCTGCGCCGTATCTCCGATTTGCTGTATATCCAAGGCTACACGATCAAGGGCGTGCAGCGCCTGCTAAGGGAAGGGGGGGGCCAATTGTCAGACAACATTCCGCCGGCGACCGCCGCCGAGCGCGCCGCCGCCGAGGCCGAACGGGCCAGCGCCGCACCGGAGCCGCCCGAGCCTGCACCCAGCCCCGATACGGACGAGGTCGCCCGGCTTCGCGCGCTGCTGCGGCACAGCCTTGATGAACTGACGGCGCTCCGGGCCATGCTGGATTGAAGTCCGGCTCCGGAGATTCGGTTGTGCCGCGCCGTTGCAGCCTGCGCGGCACCCTGCTAGACCAAGGACATGTCGGAGCGTAGCGCAGCCTGGTAGCGCATCAGTCTGGGGGACTGGGGGTCGTGGGTTCGAATCCCGCCGCTCCGACCAATATTTTCAATAACTTACGCCTCACCTGCTCCCCAGAGCAGGGCGGGGGAGCAGTTAGGGTAGCAGCAAGCTCCCATTTGGCCCGGTGCAGCACCGCCAAACAGAGAGGATGCTTGCACGTTCAGCGTTGAAATTCAGCGGTTGCGCGAAGCAGTTCTCCTCCAAATTCCAACACTGGCCCCCTCCAAATCTTTTGCCGACCTCGGCAGGGATAGCTCGATCAGCAAGCGTGCAATCGGCGGCCAACTCTCCTGCGAGCCGACCACCCGCTACGGTAGCTAGAAGCCGCCACCGGCCCCTCTATCTGGCCAGGAGCATCCCCCCGTATCCGTGCGGCTGTCTGCGTCCTGTCACATGGGAGGCATTCCAAGGTTTTCGTGCCAGCGGCAAAGCGTGGCCGTAGGCCATGTGCGTTTCTGGCCGTGCACCTCCTACAGCACTGCAAGCAGACGCCAAGCTCACCTGGGGCGATGTGGCTGAACGTCAGTCGCTCTTGCTGAAGAGCATCAGTAGAGCCGTCACGCCTAAACCTTCCTGACGCCGAAAGCTCTCCCTGCCCGGATCGAGCCGCTTTCACCGGGCGACTTTTGGTTGCATCCTTGGTCACAACTAGCCGGGAAGCGCGCAACAATCACATGACACCAAGTTTCTACAACCAGCCCGTCCTGAACTCTCCCTACGCCCCGCCATCGCGCCATCACGTGCTCAACGCGGACGGGCAGCCGATGGACCTGCCGCCGGCGCCGGGCCGGCGCCGGTCTGAGCTGATCACCCCGGTCCCAAAGGCGAAGAAGAAGCCTGCCAAAGCGGCCCAATCCAGCTTCGTCATGCCGGACGCCCACGGCCTGTCCACTGAGGACCAGGAATACAACCCGACCCCGATCATCAACGAAATCCGCGGCTACGTCGAAAGCTGGCGCGCCATCCCGAACCCGGCCAACTGGGGCGTGACCCCTGCGACCCAGCGCCTGCTGACCCACTGGCGCCACCACGCCTTCCAAAGCGTCCGCCCATTCTTCTGCCAGGTCGAAGCCGTCGAGACGATCATCTGGCTGACCGAGGTGGCACTGCGCGACCGCCGGCACGACAAGTTCCGCCTGCACTTGCAGGGCGCCAATGAGCAGGCCAACCCGGAGCTGTTCCGCCTCGCGATGAAGATGGCCACCGGCAGCGGCAAAACCACGGTCATGGCAATGCTGATCGCCTGGCAGACCATCAACGCCGTGCGCAGCCCGAACAGCAGCCGCTACAGCCGGGGCTTCCTGATCGTGACGCCCGGCATCACCATCAAGGACCGGCTGCGCGTGCTGCAGCCCAACGACCCGGCCAGCTACTACCGCGACCGGGAGTTGGTGCCCGGCGACATGCTGCCCGACATCAACCGGGCCAAGATCGTCATCCTCAACTACCACGCCTTCAAGCCGCGCGAGACGATGGAGGTCAGCAAGACCGGCCGCGCCCTGCTGCAAGGCCGCAACGCGCCGCCCGACACCATCGAGTCCGACGGCCAGATGCTGAAGCGCGCCGCCGGCGACCTGCTGGGCTTCAAGGGCGTCGTCGTGCTGAACGACGAGGCGCACCACTGCTACCGCGAGAAGGCGGTGAGCGACGAGGACCTGAGCGCCGAGGACAAGGACGAGGCCCGCGCGAACCGCGAGGCCGCCCGGCTGTGGATCGCCGGGCTGGAGGCGCTGAAGCGCACCCTGGGCATCACCGCGCTGTACGACCTGTCGGCCACGCCGTTCTTCCTGCGCGGATCAGGTTATCGCGAGGGCACCCTGTTTCCCTGGACGGTCAGCGACTTCTCGCTGATGGACGCCATCGAGTCGGGCATCGTCAAGCTGCCGCGCATCCCCGTCGCCGACAACCTGCCCGGCGGCGCCACGCCGGTCTTCCGCAACCTGTGGGACCACATCGGCAAGAAGATGCCGAAGATGGGCCGGGCCAAGGCCGGCCGCGGCAACCCGATGGCGCTGCCGAACGAGCTGTACACCGCGCTCTATGCCCTCTACGGCCACTACGAGGAAACCTTCAAGG
>CAXSEX010000384.1:3902-4709 GCA_964236415.1 uncultured Acetobacteraceae bacterium
TGCAGCAACACCGCCGTGTCCGAGCTGGTGTGCGAGTGGATCTCCGGCTTCGAGCGCGACGGCGACAACGAGCAGAACCCCTTCCTCAACGGGCACCTCCGGCTGCTCCGCAACTACGACGACCACGGCGCCCGGCTGCCGCGTCCCCGCACCTTGCTGATCGACAGCGCCCAGGTCGAAAGCGGCGAGGCGCTCGATCCCGGCTTCCGCGCCATGGCCGCCGCCGAAATAGAGACTTTCCGCCAGGAGAAGATGCAGCGGGATGGCGCGGGCGCCGGAGCTGACGATATCCCGGACGGCGAGCTGCTGCGAGAGGTGATGAACACCGTCGGCAAGGCCGGCAAACTCGGCGAGGCGGTGCGCTGCGTGGTGTCGGTGTCGATGCTGACCGAGGGCTGGGACACCAGCAACGTCACCCACATCCTCGGCGTGCGCGCCTTCGGCACCCAACTGTTGTGCGAGCAGGTGGTCGGCCGGGCGCTGCGGCGGCAATCCTACGTGCTGAACGCCGACGGAATGTTCGATGTCGAATATGCCGACATCATGGGCATCCCGTTCGACTTCGCTTCCCAGCCGGTGGTCGCCAAGCCGAAGCCGCCGCCAGTCACCACGCGTGTGCAGGCGATGCGGGAACGCGCGGCGCTGGAAATTACATTTCCCCGCGTCGAGGGCTACCGGGTAGCGCTGCCCGATGAGCATGTCGAGGCGACGTTTACCCACGAGCATCGTCTGGTGCTGACGCCGGAACTGGTTGGCCCCTGCCGGGTGCGGATGGAGGGCATCGTCGGTGAAGGGATCGAGCTGAAC
>CAXSEX010000385.1:0-4709 GCA_964236415.1 uncultured Acetobacteraceae bacterium
AGCCTCGACCAACCGCTCGCCCTCGGCTCGGCGTAATCAGAACCGAATGGCCCTGATCCTGGATGACCGTGCCCACCGTGGCCGCTTCCAGCATGACTCTCTGCGCGCCCATTTCCGGCATGGGGCCAGGTCCAGTTGTGGGTAGGCGGCCCGGACCTGCTGCGCCGCCGCGTCCAGGGTGACAGCCGCGAACCGGCTTGAAAGCGCCGCCGCGGCAGCGCGTGCTCATAAGGCACGACGTAGCACTTCCAGCGCCTTGCATCCGAATCCCAGGCGGAGACAAGCAACCCACGTCGCATCGGCCGGCTTGACAAGCCCTATTCCGTCCTCTGCCGCGTGAGCGGCATCGGTCAGCAGCGACACCCCGTGACCTGCGTTGCAGCAGGGCGGGGCGCAGGCGGGCAGTATCCAGTTCCTCCCGTCCGCTCCAGCGCCGGGCGATGCCTTCACGTCAGCCCCCGTTCGATCCGCACCAGGACAACCCGGCGCCTCCCGGAAGCGGGCTGCTTCCCGTCCTGGCCTTCGTCCTTTACGCCGTGCTGGCAACCCTGCTCAACGAGCAGCCCGTGGGCTGGACCCTCGGCCTCGCGTCACTGCAGCGGAGCAAGCGGCCCTCCTCGCACCGGCTCGGCATGTCTGGACCGTGCCGCAGTCCTGGCGTGGCGGCGGGCAGCGCCTTCGTGTAGGTTGGCCAGCCGAGCCGCAGGTAGCCTGATCCGTCCCATGACCGCCATCCGCAAACCCCCGTCCGAAGCTGATCTACGGGACCGCTGTGCCCGCCTGCCTGCCGGCGCCAAGCAGGTCCTGCGCCTCAAGAGCCTGGTGTTCCTGCCCACGAACAAGACGGCGTTCCTGGACTGCCTGACCCGGTCCGGGCTGCGTGCGCCCGACGGCAAGGCGTGGTCGTCGCGTTCCGTCAACACTGTTCTGGAGGAACTGCTGGGCCAGGGCCTGCTGACCGAGGACCTGGCCTGCCTTCCAACGCTGCTGCATCCCGTGGCGGTCGACGCTGCCGCTTCCGCAGACGGCGAGGCGCTGGTCGCAGCGGTTCGCCGGGCGTTCCCGGCGCGGCGCAGCATGTCCTACTACTCGTCTGGTGAGCAGCTCGACTGCGACGCGGTGCGTCGTCTGATCCGCCTGGCGATCTACGCGGACGATGCAGGCGGGTTCAGCACGAACTGGGATCTCCACGACAAGAAGTGCGGCGCGTCACGTGCGTCCAAGATGCTGAGCTTGTTGTACGCCGCGTTGCCGCTCGCGCCCGGCTGGCTGGCCAGCCGGCATCCGGCGATCCAGGTGGCCTTGTTCGATGCCAAGCTGTCCGCTTTCCTGGATATTGGCTTGCCCGGCCCCGACCTGCCGGCGCTGCTCGACCATTACCGGGCACAGCAGGGCAAGGATGGTTTCGCCGCCGTCCGGCCGGCGCTGCTGCTGTTCGACCTGCTCGCCGGCAGGCTGGACGACGTGCAACGCGGGATCGCGGCGGTCGGGGATCCTGTCGGCACCATCCGGCAAGCGCTTGAAGGCACGGTCGCGTTCCTCCGCAGCCGCAATGAGGCGGCGCTGCAGCATTATCGGGATGCCTTGAAGCTGCACCGGAAGCAGGTTGGCAAGCGCAAGGTGTTCTTGGACGGGGTGCACGGCCTGTTCTTCTTGATGGCCCTGCTGCGGGCCAACGACGCGGCGTTGCAGGCGGAGGCGCAGGCCGGGCTTGATGCGGAGTTGTCCACCCCGTCCGTCCATGCCGGCGGGTTCCGGGCGTTGCAGGCGCTGCTGTGGCTGGCCCAGGGGCTTGAGCCAAAGGCACGGGAGCTTTTGGGGCAGCTGCGTGCGGCGATGCCGGCCGAGCCGCTGTCGGCCGCCTGCGTGGCGCTGGCGGAGCACGCCGTGGACGCCGGCCTCACGCACGCGCACCAGGCCGACCTCCACGCCCGCTTCGAGCGGCTGAAGGCCCCGCTGCCGCTGGTCGCCCGCATCTACGCCGAGATCCTGGCGGGCGTGGCGGCGTCGCCCGGACCCTACAAGGCCTACTTGTCCGAAGCCGGCCAGGGCGTGGAAATCGCGTTCACGCAGATCATCCAGACGCGCCAGCCCTGGGAACGCGCGTTGGAAAGCCTGGACGCCTTTCTCGGCGCCGGCACGTCGAAGGCGGCATCAGGGCCGGGGCCGCACAAGGCCAAGCGCCTGGCCTGGTTCCTGGACCCGGACACGCAGGCGGTCGAAGTGGCCGAGCAGTCGATCAAAGGCAAGGACGGCTGGACCGACGGCCGCCCGGTCGCGATGAAGCGGCTGCATGAGCGGGACCCGCGGCTCGACTACCTGACGGAGCAGGACCGCACGGCGCTGCGCTCGCTCCGCAAGGAAACGTCGGGATGGTACGGGGACGAGAACTACTACTTCGACACGCTGCGCACCATCCCGGCCCTGGTCGGGCACCCCGCGGTGTTCGACGCCCGCCACCGGTCGCGGCCCATCGAGCTGGTGCGCTACCCCCTGGAGCTGGTCGTCACCGAGCGGCGCGGCGGCTACCACGTCGCGCTGTCGCACACCGCTGCGCAGCCCACGGTGTTCCTGGAAGCCGAGACGCCGACCCGCTACCGCGTCGTCGAGTTCCCGGAGCGGATGCTGGCGGTGCAGGAAATCCTGGGCAACCGCGGCCTCACCGTGCCGCGCAGCGCGCGGGACCAATTGGTCGCCCTGGTGCGCCGGGACGACCCGGCGCTGCCGGTCCGCGACGAGATCGGGGCGACCGAGCAGGCGGCGCTGCCGGGGCAGGCCACGCCTGTCGTGCAGCTGGTGCCGCATGGGGAGGGGCTGCGGCTCAGCCTGGTCGTGCGGCCGTTCGGCGCCGAGGGGCCGGCCTTTGTCGCCGGGCTGGGCGGCCGGTCGGTGCTGGCGAGCGTCGAGGGCCAGCAGCGCCGGGCCAACCGCGACTTGGCCGCCGAGCTGGCGGAGCGGGCCGCCCTGGTCGAAGGGTGCCCGACCCTGCGCGACCGCGCCGGCGCAGACGCGCACGAGGCGGAGATCGACGACCTGGAGGGTTGCCTCGACCTGCTGCTGGAGCTGCAAGCCTACGCCGGCCCGGTCTCGGTCGAGTGGCCGGAAGGGCAGAAGCTCCGGGTCAGCCCGCTCACGCCGGACAAGCTGCGGCAGCGGGTCAATCGGGACCGCGACTGGTTCAGCGTGGACGGCACCATTGCGGTTGACGAGGGCCAGGTGCTCGACATGCGCTTCCTGCTCGACCGGCTAGGCCGCGCCCAGGGCCGGTTCGTGCCGCTCGACGACGGCCGCTTCGTCGCGCTGACCCGGCAGATGCAGGCGCAGCTGGGCCGCCTTGCCGCGGTGTCGGAGCCGCACCGGGCCGGGCGCCGCGTGCACGCGCTCGGCGCGCCCGCGCTGGACGCGGTGCTTGAGGAGGCGGGCGAGGTCAAGGCGGACGCGGCCTGGACCCGGCATGTTTCCCGCATCCGCGCGGCCGAGGGCTGGACGCCAAGGCTGCCGCCGACCTTGCAGGCGGAGCTGCGCGACTACCAGGCGGAAGGCTTCGCGTGGATGTCGCGCCTGGCGCGCTGGGGGGCGGGCGCGTGCCTCGCCGACGACATGGGCCTGGGCAAGACGGTGCAGGCCATCGCGGTGCTGCTGGACCATGCGGAGGCGGGACCCTGCCTCGTGGTGGCGCCGACCTCGGTGTGCCCGAACTGGCAGGCGGAGATCGCCCGCTTCGCGCCGACGCTTGCAACCCATCGCTTGTCTGCCGCGAGCGACCGCGCGGCGATGGTCGCGGGCCTCGGTCCGCGCGACGTCCTGGTGTGCAGCTACGGCCTGCTGCACGGGGAAGCGGAGCTGCTGGGCGGGCGGCCCTGGCAGGTGGCGGTGCTGGACGAGGCGCAGGCGATCAAGAACGCGGACAGCAAGCGGGCGCAGGCCAGCCAGGAACTGCAAGCCGCGTTCCGCCTGGCGCTGAGCGGCACGCCGGTGGAGAACGACCTCGACGAGCTGTGGAGCCTGTTCAGCTTCGTGAACCCGGGCCTGCTCGGCTCGCGCGAAGGGTTCGGCAAGCGTTTCGCCCTGCCGATCGAGCGCGACCGCGACGCCAGCGCCCGGCAGGCGCTGCGCTCGCTGATCCGGCCGTTCCTGCTGCGCCGGACCAAGGCGGCGGTGCTGAGCGAGCTGCCGCCGCGCACCGAGCAGACGGTGCAGGTGGAGATGGCCGAGGCGGAGCGCGCCTTCTACGAGGCGATGCGGCAACGGGCCTTGGAGAACATCGCGGCGCTCGACGCGCCGGAGGGCAAGCGCAAGATCCACATCCTGGCCGAGATCACCCGGCTGCGCCGGGCCTGCTGCAACCCCGCCTTGATCGACCCCGCCGCCGGGGTGCCGAGCGGCAAGCTCGACGCCTTCCTCGACCTTGTGGACGACCTGGTGCGCAACCGGCACCGGGCGCTGGTGTTCAGCCAGTTCGTCGGCCACCTCGGGCTGATGCGGGCGGCGCTGGACGCCCGCGGCGTCCGTTACGAGTACTTGGACGGCAGCACGCCCTCGGCCGAGCGCGAGCGCCGGGTGGCAGCGTTCCAGGCGGGCGGGGCGGAGCTGTTCCTGATCAGCCTGCGCGCCGGCGGCACCGGGCTGAACCTGACCGCGGCGGACTACGTGATCCACCTCGACCCCTGGTGGAACCCGGCGGTCGAGGACCAGGCGTCCGACCGGGC
>CAXSEX010000386.1:0-4462 GCA_964236415.1 uncultured Acetobacteraceae bacterium
CAGCCGCTCGTAGGGGAAGGCGGCCTGCGGGTACTTGTAGAGCATCCGCATGTAGGAATGGGTCGGCGTGCCGTCCTGGAAGTAATACAGCTCCTTCACGTCCTCGCCGTGGTTGCCCTGGGCGTTGGTCAGGCCGAACAGCCGCTCCTTGAGGATATGGTCCTGGCCGTTCCACAGCGCGAGGCCAAGGCACCACAGCAGCTTGTCGTCGGCGAACCCGGCCAGCCCGTCCTCGCCCCAGCGGTAGGCGCGGCTGCGCGCGGCGTCGTGCGGAAACGACTCCCAGGCGGTGCCGCCGGGGCTGTAGTCCTCGCGCACCGTGCCCCATTGGCGCTCGCTGAGGTAAGGCCCCCAGCGCCGCCAATCCTCGCCCCGCTCGGCTGCCAGCATGCGCCGGCCCTCCACGGTGTCGAACAACGGATCAGGCATTGTGCCTCCTTTGCAGCACGGCGAGGCAGGCATCGCCTCCATGCGGAGCATCTCGCCCAAAACCCAAGCCCAGAACCCAAGCCCAGAACGGGCAGCGGGCCGCCCCATGCGGCGCGTCGCCGGCTCCGTTGGAATGCATGGCCTGTGCCGGCGACCGCGCGGCGGGATGGCCCGGCTGCACGTCACGCCGAAACCGAGGTGGGTCGTGACCGCGGCCATCGCCGGGACCAGTATCAAGGGTCGAGCAGGGGCACCTGCGCCGCGCCCGCGTCCCGCCGATGCGCCCGCAAGCCGTGCTGGACCTGACCCGGCGGCGCCATGTCAAAAACGTCCAAGAGCATGAACCGGCACGCCCGAGGGTGGCGGGCAGGACGCTTGGCCCATCAGCCGCCGAGGCTGAGTTCCTGCTCGACGACCCGCACCCACCAGGCCGCGCCGAGCGGGATAATCTCGTCGTTGAAGTCGAACTTTGGCGTGTGCAGCCCATGCGCCGCGCCGTCCGGACCCGCGCCGTTGCCGATGAAGATGAAGGCGCCGGGCTTGGCGTCCAGCATGAACGCGAAATCCTCGCCGCCGGTGACGGGAGGCGCATCGGCGTCCACCGCCCCCTCCCCCGCCAGCGTCCGTGCCGCCGAAGCGGCAAGGGTGGCCTGCTCGCGGTGGTTCACCAGCGGCGTCGTGATCCAGGCGTTTGCGAACGTGGCCGCGGCGCCATGCAGGGCGGCGAGGCCGTGGGCCAGTTCCGCCATGCGCCGGTCGATGACCGCCTGGGTCTCGGGCGTGAAGCAGCGGGCCGTGCCGGACAGCGAGAGCCGGGACGGCATCACGTTGGCCGCCTCCTCCGACCCGCCGGCGATGTGGCCCACCGAGATCACGGCGCTTTGCAGCGGCGGCACGTTGCGCCCGACGATGGTTTGCAGGCCGAGCACGTAATGCGCCTGCACGACGGACAGGTCCGCGGCAAGGTGCGGCGACGCGCCGCCATGCCCGCCATTGCCGTGGAAGGCCGCCGTCCATGTCGAGGCGCCGGCGAGGAATGGCCCGGTGCGGATGGCGAACTGGCCGACCGGCAGGCCGGGCGTGTTGTGCATGCCGTACACGGCATCCACGGGGAACCGGCGGAACAGCCCGTCCGCCAGCATCTTGCTGGCCCCGCCGCGCCCTTCCTCGGCCGGCTGGAAGATCAGCTGCACCGTGCCGCCGAAGCCGCGCGTGGCCGCCAGGTGCCGCGCCGCGCCGAGCAGCATCGCCGTGTGCCCGTCATGGCCGCAGGCGTGCATCACCCCGGCGTTCACCGAGGCATGGGGGGCGCCGGTGTCCTCGTGGATCGCCAGCGCGTCCATGTCCGCGCGCAGGCCGACCGCGCGCTGCCCCGGCAGCCTGCCGCGGATGGTGCCGACCACGCCGGTGCCGCCCACGCCCTCCGTGACCTCCACGCCCCATTCGCGCAGCTTCGCCGCTACGAGGGCCGCGGTGCGGTGTTCCTCCAGGCCCATCTCGGGATGGGCGTGGATGTCTCGCCGGATCGCGGCCAGCTCGAGGTGGTGGACGCGGAGCTGGTCGATAAGGGCGGCGGAAGAAGCGTTGGGCATGAACGGGCGCCTATCAGATGTGCAGCGCAAGCCTGGGGCAGCGGCGCCGTCCCTGCAACTCCGCGGCGGGCTGGCGGCGGTCACTCCAGCACGTCCGGCTCCTCGCGGGCGATGCGGTCCCACAAGGGCAGGAAGCTCAGCCAGGCGCCGGCCTCGGCGCGTGCGCAGGCTTCGGGAGTCCTTGCATCGGCGGTGGGGATGATCGGCCGGCCCGCGGCCTCGGCGGCGAGCTGCCCGCGCGCCGCGTCGTCGAAGGCGATGAAGCGCCAGGCGGCCGCCTCCACCGTGGCGCCCACCGTCCAATGCCCGTGGTTCTGCCAGATCAGCGTGCTGCGCCCGCCGAGCGCCTCCGTTGCCTGGCCGGCAACGACGGCCCGGGCCTGCTGCGCGTCCATGCCCTCCGGCCGCTGGGGCTGGAACAGGGCCTGGTCGCCGTGGAACACCGCCGCGTCGGCGGTGATCGGGTCGAGCACCCGGCCGAACGCCGACCACACCTTGGCGTGGAAGGCGTGGGCGTGGGCGATCCCGACCACCTCCGGCCGGGCGCGCTGGATGGCGTCGTGGTAGGGCACGCCGGACAGGTTGACCATCCCCTCGCCATCCACGACCTCGCCGGCGGGAGAAACCAGGATCAGGTCCGAGGCCCGGATCTCGGCGAACGACATACCCAGCGGGTTGACCCAGAAATGGTCGATCAGGATCGGGTCGCGCGCGGTGAAGTGCCCGGCGAGGCCCACCTCGAAGCCATAGCGGGAAAACAGCCGGAAAGCGGCCGCCAGGCGCTGGCGGCGGTGCAGGCGCTCGGCGGCCGGCGGCAGGGGATCGGGAAGCCGCCAGGCCGGCTGGTTCCCGTCCCGCGGCACCGCCTCGATGGATGGGCGGCGCCGGGCCATGCTGGCGATGGGGCGCTGGCGAAGGGTCATGGGCCGCTCCTGTGTTCGGCCGCCGCGGCGGGATGGGCCGGGCGGCAAAGGCCGAGGTGGTCGCGCAGCGTCGTGCCGCCGTACTCCGTGCGGAACAGGCCGCGGCGCTGCAACTCCGGCACGACGAGATCCACGAAGTCGTCGACGCCGGTTTGCAGGCAGGGGAACATGACGGTGAAGCCGTCTGCGGCGCCGCCGGTGAACCACGCTTCGAAATCGTCGGCGATGGTGCCCGGCGTGCCGATCAGCACGCGGTGGCCCCCGGCGGTCAGCTTGCGGGCCAACTGGCGGATCGTCGGGTTCTCGCGGCGGATCAGGTCCAGCACCAGCTTCTGCCGGCTTTTGTGGCTGTTGGTCTCGGGGATCACGTCCGGCAGCGGCACCGGCCCGTCCAGCGGGTGCGCCGAGAGATCGACGCCGATCTCGATGAAGGACGACACCGCCTTCAGCCGTGGGCCGGGGTTCTCCAGGTCATGCAGCCGGTCGTACTTGGCCTCCGCCTCCGCCATCGTCGGCGCCACCGTCACGGACACGCCGGGCAGGATGCGGAACGCGCTGCGGCTGCGGCCATGGCCGGCGGCGCGCGCCGCGATGTCGGCGATGAAGTCGCGGGCCTCGTCCATCGTCTGCGCCGCGGTGAAGATCAGCTCGCCCGTCCGGGCGGCGAGCGCGCGCCCGGCATCCGAAGAGCCGGCCTGCGCCACCACCGGGCGGCCCTGCACCGGGCGCGCGGCGTTGAGCGGGCCGCGGACGGAGAAGTGCGGCCCCTTGTGGTTGAGCAGGTGCATCTTGCCGGCGTCGAGCCAGACGCCGCTTTCCTTGTCGCGGACCAACGCGCTGTCCTCCCAGCTGTCCCACAGGCCGGTGATGACCTCGATGAACTCCTCCGCCCGCTTGTATCGCGCGGCGTGCAGCATGTGGTCGTCGAGGTTGAAGTTCTCGCCCCCGCCCAGGGAAGTCACCATGTTCCAGCCGGCCCGGCCGCCGCTGATCTGGTCGAGCGCCGCCAGCCGCCGGGCCAGGGTGTAAGGTTCGTTGTAGGAGGTACTGGCGGTGGCGGTCAGGCCGATCCGCTCGGTGACGACGGCCAGCGCCGGCAGCAGCGTGAGCGGGTCCCATCGCATGGCCTGGGTGTTGCGCTCAAGGATGCCGCGGTCAAGCTCCCGGATGCCGACGCTGTCGTTCATGAACAGCGTGTCGAACCGCCCGGCCTCAAGCTTTTGGGCGATGCGCTTGTAGAACGGGAAGGTCGAGGCCGCGGCGGCGTCCACCTCGGGCAGGCGCCAGCTGCTGCCTTGCGCGCCGGTGCCGGGCAGGAAGGCGCCCAGGGCGAGGTGCCGGGAACAGGCCATGCGTCCTCCTTATGGTCATTGCCGGGCGGTCATTGCCAAGTGGTCATTGCCGGAGATGGCAGGCCACCGCGTGGCCGTCTGCGCCCGCCGCGAGCCGCGGCACGTCGACAGCGCAGCGCGGCTCGGCGATGGGGCAGCGCGTGTGGAAATGGCAGCCGGCCGGCGG
>CAXSEX010000386.1:4472-4707 GCA_964236415.1 uncultured Acetobacteraceae bacterium
AGCACGGTCCGCCTGCGCTTGACCGTGGGATCGGGGATTGGCACCGCGGACAGCAGCGCCTCCGTGTAGGGGTGGCGCGGGTTGTCGTACAGCGCGCGGGCGCCGGCGACCTCGACGACGCGGCCAAGGTACATCACGGCCACGCGGTCGCTGATGTGCTCCACCACGGACAAGTCGTGGGCGATGAACAGGTAGGTGAGGCCGAGCCGCTCCTGCAGGTCCTCCAGCAGGTTGA
>CAXSEX010000387.1:0-4685 GCA_964236415.1 uncultured Acetobacteraceae bacterium
CGCTTTTTGGCGCGGCGCCCACCTTGGTCGCGGCAGGCTTGCCGTCCTTGAACAGGATCATCGTCGGGATGCCGCGCACGCCATAGGTGTTGGGCGACATGGGGTTGTCGTCGATGTTCACCTTGGCAACGGTCACGCGGCCCTTGTACTCCTGCGCGATCTCCTCCAGCGCCGGGGCGATCATCTTGCAGGGGCCGCACCATTCGGCCCAGAAATCGACCAGCACCGGCCCCTTGGACTCCAGGACCTGGGCCTTGAAGGTGTCGTCGTTGACGGCGACGGTGTTTTCGCTCATGGGTAAACTCCTGCTTGCTGCAAAGAAGTTGGGGCGCTGCGGCACCCTGATCAAGCGCTGGCCGATCAAGCGCCGGGCTGATGCGTGTCCAGCAGCGGCCCGGGGATGGCGGCGACGACCGCCTGATCCGTCCAAACCAGAGCGCAGCGGACAGGCCGGTCCCGGAAGATGCCGCGCAGCACCGCGCGGTAGGCCGCCAACTGGCGCAGGTAGCGCACGGGGGTGTCGGCCACGTCTGTGGGCGGCGCGCGGTTGGTCTTGAAGTCCGCCACCCAGATCTCGTCCGGCAACACGGCCATGCGGTCCACCACGCCGCTCACCACTACGTCGCCGACGGTGCCGGTCAGCGGCTGTTCCGCCCGGCTGCCAGGGCCGAACAGCGGCGCCAGTTCCGGGTGGGCCAGCACGGCCAACGCCTGCTCCGCCAGCGCCTCCGCCTCGTCCGGCGCAAGGCCGAACCCGGCGAGGCGGAGGTGCGCCCGCGCCGCGCCGGGCCGGTCCGCCTCCGGCACGTCGGGGAGGTGCTGCAACAGGGTATGCACCAGGCGCCCGCGCAGGAAGCGCTGCCCGGCCTCCGCCCGCGACAGCAGCGGCGAGGCGGAACTCGGGACGGGGCCGAGCGCCGCGCCGTCCGGCCGGCTGGGCGCGAGCGGCACCGGCACCGGCGGCTCGGGCGGCGGCGCGTCCGGGCGCCAGTCGCCGGGGCAGCCCGCCCAGGACGGCAGCGGCGCCGTGGTCGCGGCCGGCCGGGCCGCCGCGCCAGGCCGCGGCGCAGTCTGCGCGTTGTCCAGCACGAGGCGCCGGCCCGCCCAGGCGCCCGGCACCGCATCGAAGGCGCCCGCCTCGGCCCCGACCGCGTGGAAGCCGCGCTCGACCATGCGATACCAACTCTGGTCCGGCACCTCCTTACGGGTGTCCCAGCCGCAGACCAGCAGGCGGTCCTCGGCCCGGGTCAGCGCCACGTAGAGCAGGCGGTTGTACTCGCGAGCCTTGAGTTCCCGCTCCGCCGCCTGCGCCTCGTCCACCGCGGCGCAGCGGAACTCCTTGCGCGGCGACCACAGCGGCAGCATGACCCCCGTTTGCGGGTCGGCCCGCCAGCCGAACGGCTCCTCCCTGGGCGGCAGCGCCGTGGTGTCCGGCAGGATCACCAGCGGCGCTTGCAGCCCCTTCGCGCCGTGCACCGTCATCACGCGCACCGTGCCGCCCGCGCCCTCCGCTTCCCGCTTCACCGTGGCGCCCGACCGGCGCAGCCAATGGACGAAGCCCTGCAGCGACGGCGCGTGCTGCGCGGTGTGGGCCAGGGCGGCGTTCAGCAACTCGTCGAGCGGCTCCGCGGCGTCCGGGCCGAGCCGGGCCAGCAGCCGGGCGCGCCCGCCGAGCGGCCCCAGCGCCTCGGACAGCAAGGCGTGCGGGGTCACGAAGTCGGCGCGGGATTGCAGGGTGGACAGCAAGGCCCAGGCCTCCCGCCACGCCGCGCACTCCTTCGACCGGTCCCGCAGCGCCTCCCACAGCGTCCCCCTTCGCCCCATCGACAGCCGCATCAGCTCGTCGTCCGACACGCCGCCGAGCGGGCTGGTCAGCACGCAGGCCACGGCCAAGTCGTCCTCCGGCAGCAGCACGGCGTCGCACAGCGCCAGCATGTCCTGCACCGCCGCCTGCTCGCCCAGGACCAGGCGGTCCAGCCCGGCCACCGGCACGCCGCGCGCCTTGAGCGACCGCACCAGCGACTTCGCGAAGTCGTCGCGCCGGCGCACCAGCACCAGGATGTCGCCCGGCGTCAGCGGCCGGTCCCGGCTTTCCAGCCGCTCCCCGCGGCGCAGCGCGTCGGCGATCCAGCCCGCCAGCGCGTCCGCCAGGCGCTGCGGCGCGGACACCAGGCCCATGTTGCGCTCCGGCACGGTCCACGGCTCGGCTTCCGGCGCTTCCGGCAGCGGCGTCAACGGCCAAAGCTCCACCCGGCCCGCGGCCCCGGCGCGGTCCGCGAAATGGCGCAGCGGGCCGTCGTCGGCCACCCCGCGCGCCGCCTCCGGATCGGCGAACACGGCGTCCACCAAGGCCAGCACCGGCGGGGTGGAGCGGAACGACACATCAAGCGTCACGTCCCGCCATGTCGCGTCGCCGACGCGGGCCGCCATCTCGGCGCGGGACCGCTCGAACTCCGCGGGGTCGGCGCCCTGGAAGGAGTAGATGCTCTGCTTGGGGTCGCCCACCGCGAAGAAGGTGCGCCGGCGCCCCTCCTCCGCCGCCGCGCCCAGCCCGGCGAAGAACTCCTCCGTCAGCCGGTGGGCGATCTGCCACTGCTCCGGCGCGGTGTCCTGCACCTCGTCCAGCAGCAAGTGGTCGATGCCGCCGTCGAGCTTGTACAGCACCCACGCCGCCCCGGGGTCCCGGAGCAGGCCGGAGGTGCGGCCGATCAGGTCGCCGTAGTCCAGCAGCCCGCCCTCCTCCTTGCGCCCGGCATAGGACCGCAGCACCGGCGCCGCCAGCGACAGCAGCGCCGCGGAGGCCGACGCCACCCGCAGCGCCCGGCGCCGGTCCTCCACGGCCAGCACGCGCGCCTGCTCGGCCGCCACCCTCTCGATGATCTCCGGATGCTTGGCGGCCAGGGCCTTGCCGGCGAAGGCGCTCGCGGCGCGCGGCTCGCCGGCGCCGGTCAGCAGGTCCGCCAGCCATTCGCTCCAATGCTCCCGCCGAAGTTCAGGCGGCAGGCCGAGCCAGCCGAGCAGGCGCTCCGCCCTTTGCTGCACCGCCGGGGTGCCGTGCGCCTGGGCGGTGCGCAGGGTGGCGGCGACGCCTTCCCGTTCGGGCCATTCGACTGCTTCCGCCAGCAGCGCCGCTTCGTCCCCTGCCCCGGCGCCCGCCGCGCGCCGCATCGCTGCCACCCGCTGCGGCTCCGACAGCGCCAGCACCGGGTCCAGCAGCCCGCGCCGCGCATCCAGCGCCGCGACCAGTCGCGCGAACCCCTCCGCCGAGGTCAGGCCCGCCAACTCCAATAGGGCATCCGCCGGGAACCCGGCCAGCACGCCCTCCCGCGCCTGGTCCATGGCGGTGCGGGCGTCGGCGTCCTCCACCAGCCGGAAGTGCGGGGAGATCGCGGCCTCCAACGGGAAGCGGCGCAGCAGCGACTGGCAGAAAGCGTGGATGGTGCCGATCCGCATGCCGCCGGGCAGGTCCAGCACCTGGGCGAACAGCGCGCGGGCCGCCGCCCGGGCCTCGTCTCCAGTGGGCGCCGGCAGGGCCGCAAGCTCCGCGTCCAGCGCCGCGTCGTCCAGTGTCACCCAGCGGCCCAGCCGGTGCTGCAAGCGCAGCGCCATCTCCGCCGCCGCCGCCTTGGTGAAGGTCAGGCACTGGATGCGCGCCGGGTCCGCCCCGGTCAGCATGAGGCGCAGCATGCGGTCGGTCAGCAGCTTGGTCTTGCCGGACCCGGCGGAAGCGGCGACGAAGGCGGACACCGCCGGGTCGGACGCCTGGCGCTGCTCGGCCTCCGCCCGTGCGCGGGCGGCAATGGGAAGGCCGACATTGGCGATCACGTTCATGCGTCGTCCTCCAACGCGGCCCACTCCGCGACGCGGGCAAGCTGCGCGTAATCGGAGAACCGGGGCGCGGCGCCGGGATGCGGCCGGGACAGGTAGGCGCGCTCCGGGTCGTCAAAGGCGGCGATCAGGGCGACCAGCGCGCGCTCCGCCGTTTCGGCTTCCTGCGCGGTGCGGGCGGCGTCGTGCTGGAACAGGCGGGTTTCCTTGCCGGGATCGAGGCCGCCGGACAGGTGCCAGTACGTCAGCTCCGATGTCCGGCCGGCAACGTCCGGTCCGAACACCCCGGCGGCGGCCATCGCGGCCTCCAGCGGCAATTGCGGCGCCAGGCCCTGCTCGACCTGGCCCGTCGTGGGCACCGCGCCGGTCTTGTAGTCGAGGATGGCGAGCGTGCCGTCCGCCCGGCGCTCGATGCGGTCGGCCCGGCTGCTGAGCACGAAGGGATGGTCGCCGGGCACGGTCCACTTGCCCTCCACCTCTGACGCCACGTGCGCCATCGGGCCGCGCAGGCGGCGGTTGCGCTCGGCCTCCGCCACCCAATCGGCGATGCGGGCCAGGCGCGGGCGCCACCAGGCGGTGAGCGCCGGGCGCAGCCCCGCCGCGTCCAGCGCCCGGTTCATCGCCGCGTGCAGCCGGGCCTCGGCGTCGCGCGGGTAGGTCGGCGGCAGGTTGGTTAAGAAGTCGGCCAGCGCCGCGTGCACGATGCTGCCGTAGTCGGCGGCGTCGGCCGACTGCTCCAAAGGCTGCAAGGCGCGCAGCCGCAGGACGTGCTTGGCGTAGATGGCATAGGGGTCGCGCAGCCAGGTCTCGATCTCCGTCACGCTCAGCCGGCGCGGGCGTTTGTCAACGGGCGGGCG
>CAXSEX010000388.1:0-4667 GCA_964236415.1 uncultured Acetobacteraceae bacterium
AAAAATCCATCAGCCCGAGCCAGCGCTACTCCGATTTCCTAATGCGACTCCCCTGTTCCATCACCCACGCACCGCATTGCAACGCGCCCGCGCCGGCGCCGCCATGTAGCTGCCGAGCACCGCGGCGACCTGGCACGCGCTCATGCGCCGCGGCCCGCGGGTGGAGGGTTGCCGGTTCACGTTGATCCGCAGCACCCCGCCCCCGGGCAGCGCGATCCGCAGGCTGCCCTGCCGGATCGCGCGCAGATAAAGCGGCATCCCAAGGCCCGCCGGGGGCGTGCGGCCCTCGGCGATGGCCGCCACGCGCTCCCGGTAGTCCGCGGCGAGGTTCGGCGTGCGCGAATGGTAGAAGCCGGTCGCGACCGCCCAGTCGCCGCCCGCGTCGACGCGCAGGCGCAGCAGGAAGCGGGCGGCGTAGTCGGCGTTGGCCGCCGGGTCGAATGCGTCGTCGAGGTCGCGGAACGCCTCGGGGTGGGATTGCAGGTTGACCTGCATGCAGCCGACATCGACCTGCTGCACGCCCCGCGCCAAGGCGAGCCGGGTCCAGACCACGGCGGCCGGCTTGCTGTCGAAGTACATCGCGGCCCCATCGGCGTTGACCGCCCAGGGCCAGGGCTGCAGGCCCCGCAGCGGCGGCACCGGACGGCCGCTCTCGGCCTTGGCGATGGCGGACAGCAAGCCCGGCACGGTGCCGTGCCGCCCCTCCGCGATGCCGATTGCGGCGCTGCACTGCGCGCTTTGCGCCTCCGCCCAGCTTTGGGCTGGCGGCGCGTCCGCCTCAGCCGCGCAGGCCGGCAGGCTCCCCGCCGCAAGATACGCCGCCGCCGCGATCCGCATGACCCAATGAGCCACCATGGCCCCGGTTTACCGCACGGCCGGCCCGCTTAATAGATCGCCCACAGGCCCGGCCCCGCGACTTCCAGCGAGTGCCCGTCGGGATCGCGGAAATACAAGCTGAGGCCGCCGAAGCTCTGCGTCACCCGGCTCTCGACCGCGATGCCGAGCGCCCCGAGATGCCGCTCCCAGGCGTCGAGTTCCGCCAACGGCACGGCGAAGCACAGATGCAGTGTGCCCTGGCCGTCATGCGGCGGGATGGTGCCGCCGGGCATCGGGCTGGGTTCTACCGACCCGCCGCGGCGGAACAGCAGCAGCACGCTGCCGCCCGGCACCGCGAGGCCGATCATGCGGTCTTCCTGCAGCAGGGTCTCGAAGCCGAACACCTGTTCGTAGAAGGCGCGGGACCGGGAAAGGTCGGCCACGTACAGCGACGACTCTAGCTGCCGGCTGACGCGCGGCTCCGTCCCGCCCGGCATCGCTACCGCCGCCCCGCACGGGCCGCCACCCCAACGCCCACCATCGCCCGTGCGGACGGGCCGGCCAGCATCGCCAGGCCGATCAAGCCCAGGCCGAGCGCCAGCCCCACGGCGCCGCGGTTCTTGTTGGCCCACATCTGCGCGCTGGTGCTCAGGCTTTCGTTGTCGAACGGCCCGTGGGTGGAGGAAGGCCGCTGGCCAGGGCCGTGGAGGTTCGGGTCGCGCACCGCCACCGCGCCGCCCTGGTCTGACTGCTGCGCCGCCACCCCGAACTTGCCGGCGAAGAAATCCAGCAGGCCCGGCGTCAGCTTGTTGCCGATGGCGAAGCCCAGGGTCACGCCGCCCACCTTCACCTCCCGCCGCCGCGTCGTGGCCGCGAGGTAGATGGCGTCGGCGACCAGTTCCGGCTGGTACACCGGCGGCGGCGGGCGCACCGGCTTCGGCATGTGGGAGGTGGCGTGGTTGTAGAACGGCGTGTTCACCGCGGGCGGGTGCACCATGGTGACGTGCACCGCGCTGTTGTCGTTCGCAAGCTCGGCCCGGATCGCCTCCGTGAAGCCGCGCAGCGCATACTTGCTGCCGGAATACGGCGATTGCAGCGGCACGCCGCGGTAGCTGATGGCCGACAGGACCTGCACCACCGTGCCCCGGTTGCGCGGCAGCATGCGCCGCAGCGCGACGCGGGTGCCGTTCACCGTGCCGAAGTAGTTCACGTCGGTCAGCCGGCGGAACTCCTCCTCCGGGATGTCCATGAACCTGCCGTAAACGCTGACGCCGGCGTTGTTGATCCAAACGTCGATGGGGCCAAGCTCGCCCTCGATCCGCGCCGCCGCCGCTTCCAGCGCCGCGCTGTCGGACACGTCCGCCACGGCGACCGCCGCGGTGCCGCCGGCGGCCGCCACGTCCTTGCGGGTGGCCTCCAGGTTGTCGGCGCTGCGGGCGATCAGGCCGACGCGCCAGCCGTGCCGGCCGAACAGCGCCGCGGCGCTGCGGCCGATGCCGGACGACGCGCCGGTGATGACGACGACCCCGGCAGCAGCCCCGGCTGCGGCGCGGGCGGACGAAGGCAGGGTAGTGACGGACATTCGGCCCTCATGAAACGGGTTCCGGGAACGGGTTCCGGCCCAACGCAGCCGCAGCCCAGGGTTTCCCGGCCAGATGGCCAGGAACCGACAACTGGCGTGGCAATGCCCCGCGCCAACCCTTATCGTCCACGCACACTATCGGGAGGACCAGTCATGCCCACAGCACTCATCATCGGCGCGTCGCGCGGGCTGGGCCTCGGCCTGGTGCGCGAGCTTGCCGGCCGCGGCTGGGCCGTGACCGGCACCGTGCGGGCGGAGGCCGGGCGCGCGGCCGTGGAAGCGGCCGGCGGCACGGCGGCGCTGGCCGACGTCACGGACGCGGCCTCGGTCGCGGCGCTGCCGGACGCGCCACTCGACCTGCTGTTCGTCAACGCCGGCGTGTCCGGCCCGGCGCACGGGGACGCGGCCCAGGCGACGCCGGAGGAGGTCGGCGCGCTGTTCACCACCAACGCCGTCGCCCCGGTCGCCGCCGCCCGCGCCTTGCTCGGCCGGGTGCAGGACGGCGGCGTGCTGGCGTTCATGACCTCGCGCCTGGGCAGCGTGGCCGACAACAAGAGCGGCCAGCTGGAACTCTACAGCGCCAGCAAGGCGGCGCTGAACTCGCTGACCCGCAGCCTGGTGGCGAAGCTCGACCGCCCGCTCGCCGTGCTGTCGCTGCATCCGGGCTGGGTGCGCACGGACATGGGCGGGGGCAACGCGCCCCTGGATGTCGAAGGGAGCGCCCGGGGCTTGGTCGATACGATCCTGGCGCACCGCGGGGAGCCGGGATCGGCGTTCTACGACTACAGCGGCGCGGTGCTGCCCTGGTAGCGGGCGCGCACGGGCGCGAACTCCAGCAAGGCGTCCTGCACAGCGTCCCGCCAGCGTTCCTCATGCCCCTCGGTCCGCAGCCGGGCGTAAGCAACCCGGCGCACCGCGGACGACAGGTTGCCTCCCATGTTGTGGCCCAGCAGGTAGTGCGCGAGCAGCAGGTCGCCTGCCCGGTCGCAGACCTGCTCCGGCTCGGGCAGGCCGAAGTCAGGATGCGCCATGTCCCATAGCGCGTCCGGCCCGTGCGTGCGCAGGTGCGCCGCAAAGGTGTGGTGCGTCCCGGGCCAGACCCAGAGGTTGCCCATGTCCTCGCTGAGCTGATCGGTCAGGAACACGCCCGCGAGCAGCGTGAACGTGCCGGGACGCCCGCTCGGCTCGGGCGGCGTCAGGCCGTCCAGGTGCGGGCCGCCGGGCCGGTGCTTGCGGGGCGGGATGTTGAGGGAAACTTGGACCTGGCGCGGCGGCCTGATCCGCAGCGGCCCGACCATCGCCTCGGCCGTGGCAAGGGCGGGGCTGGCGGTGAACAGGCGGAGCAAGGGGTCGGACGGCGCCGGGTCGTTCAGCCAGTAGAAGTGATGCCCGCGCCGGTCCACGGGCGGCGGCTCGCGCGTGATCAGCGTGTCGATCGCGCTTCCGGCTTCATTGAGCAGGCGGCGGGGTACGACGTTCGGAACGACGGCGTATCCGCGCTCGCCGAACGCGCGTAGCTGGCCCTCAGTGATGAATGTCATGGGTCCTCTCAACTTGTCGGGTTATGCCACGCCACTTGCACCGGGGTCTGTTGTCCGCCTCCGGTTCACAGGTCAAGACCTGGCCTTCGCTATGGCCTGCCTAACGGCCTCACTATCGGCAGGATTGTTGTGCCAGACAACAGCCCAGCACGCGGTCCAGCCGGCCAAACGTGCCGCTGCATGCCGGTGGCTGCCGTCCCGCACGCTCAGGTGATCCGACCGCCACTCCACGATAAGGGGCGGGAGCTGCATCGGGTCCATTAGGCGGCTCGCCATACCGAACACCTTGCGCTGCCAACCCTCGGCTTCTACCCGAAACTCCATCTCCGGTTCGGGACCGCAGCATCGTAACACCGCGTCGAGCCGCAGCAGAAGCGGTCCCGTCCACCAACGCTTTTGCAGGCGCAAGCCGGTGCTCAGCCCCGCGTTGGCCCAAGGTCCCCCGGCAAGGTAGGCGTGTATCCAGTCCTCCAGATGCCCAGCCTTGGCGGCAGCAAGGCAGGATGCAACGTCGAACGTCAATTTGCTACCAGGGGCGGGCATACGGAATAAAAGGCCGGATGTTGAAGCATGTGCCAATCTGATCTGCGTATGGAATGGTCAACAAAGCAGTTTCTGTCTGGGGGCCGCTGATCGCGATTACTACGCCGCCTCCACCCCGCACCACCCGGCGATCAGCAGCGCCAGCATCCGGGCCACGTCGTGCATGGCGTCCCGCCCCACGCTCT
>CAXSEX010000389.1:0-4655 GCA_964236415.1 uncultured Acetobacteraceae bacterium
CGCCCTGGAGGACGCGATCCGCTGACTGGCGCCGGCTGGCCGCCGTGACCGAACGGGCTGTGCCACGTATAGTCCAGGGTGCAAGCAACGGCGCCGGCCCCGCGCCCGGCATGAGGACGGCAGCAGGCGCAAGCGATGGACCTTACGCAGATCCGCTATTTCCTGGCGCTCGCGCGGATGCTGAACTTCACCCGTGCGGCGGAGGCCTGCCACGTCACCCAGCCCGCGCTGACCAAGAGCATCCAGCGGCTTGAGGAGGAACTGGGCGGCCCGCTTCTGCTGCGGGAACGGTCGCTGACCCAGCTGACGCCGCTCGGACAAGCCATGCTGCCCTTGCTGGAACAGGCCTTTGCCGCGGCCGAGCGCGCGAAGGAGCATGCGTCTGGCATGAAGCGTCAGGCGTCGCCGCCGCTCCGGGTGGGCTTGGCGACCGACGTGCCGACGCTTCTGTTCCTCCCGGTGTTCGGGGAGCTTGCCGCGCGCCTGCCGGGCTTCGAGCTGAGCCTTGAGGATGCCAGCGGCGCCCAGCTCTGCGAGGCCCTGCTGCATGGAACGCTGGATGCGGCGGTCGTGACCGAGGGTGCGGCGCTGTCCGGCCGGCTGAACCGCTGGCCGCTGTTCCGGGACATGGCGATGCTGATGATGCCGCCCGGCCACGCGCTGGATACAGGAAAGGCGGTCCCGCTCAGCGCGCTCGACGGAACGGCGGTGATCTGCGGGGCGGCGGATTGCCGGATGGCGCGGCTGCTGGGGCAGGCGCAGAAGGCCCACGGCGCTCGCCCGAGCCATCGGTACCGGGTGGACGCGCCGGGCCGCGCGGCGGACCTGGTGCGCGCCGGGCTTGGCATCGCCCTATCGACCGAGCGGACGCCGCACCCGACGGGGTTTGCAAGCGCCCGCTCGCGGGGCAGGCCGCGCATGATGTCCTGCTTGTCGCGGTGGCCGGCCGCCCCTTCACGCGGGCGGCCTATGCGTTCATCAAGCTCGTTCGCGCCGCCGGCCTGGCTGGTGGCCTTCATGGCATCCGACGAAGACAACCCTCCGTCGGAGCGGCGTGGCGCCGTGTCATGCCTCTCCGAACGGCCAGCGCGAAGTCGCGCCCTCGGCGCGCGCTGCGATCAGCAGCTTGGCCATGACCTGGTTGGGGCCTGGGCGCGACGCCGTTTGCTCGATCTCGGGCCAATCGAACTGCACCGTGCCGGCGGCCGGGTCCCATCGCACGGCCGGCTTCGAGGGCGCTGCCGTGTCCTCAGCCGAGGCCGGCGTCGGCTCGGCGGGCATCGTTTCGGCGGCGAGTTCGGCTGGCGCTTCGCCCGCGTCCATCGGTTCGGACATCGGCGGCAGGGCGCCGTTCGGTCCGGTTGCGGCTTCGGCATCCGCGTCCATCATGCTTGACGCGCCGCTGGCTTCCTCCGCGGACGGCTTCGGCATAGCTTTGGCTGTCCGGGGCGGACGGCCCCGGCGGGCTGGCGCGGGCGCCGCCTCCAGGGCGGCGGCTTCGGCGGCGAGAGTGGCTTTCGATTTGCGAGGCATGGGGCGCTCCGTTTGTTCAAAAGCGCCTCATACGCGAGACGCGCCGCAATGCAAACAAGGGATGCATGGTCCCGAAGCGAGGCTGCATGCCGCCATGGATGCTATACGGGGCGAACGGCTACACCGGGCAACTGATCGCGCGGGAAGCGGCGCGGCGCGGATGGGCGCCGACGCTGGCCGGGCGCGATCCGGGCCGGGTCGGCGCGCTCGCGCAGGAGCTTGGCCTTTCCCATCGAGTGTTCGCCCTGGACCGGGCGGACGACGCGGCGGACTCCCTGCGCGGCATGGCGCTCGTGCTGCATTGCGCCGGGCCGTTCTCGGCGACGGGCGTGCCGATGATGGAACGCTGCTTGCGGAGCGGCGCGCACTACCTCGACATCACCGGGGAGATCGACGTGTTCGAGCAGGCCCACGCCCGGGATGCGCGGGCCCGTGCGGCGGGCGTGCTGCTGTGCCCCGGCGTCGGGTTCGACGTGGTGCCGACCGATTGCGTCGCCGCCGCGCTGAAAGACGCGCTGCCGGAGGCGACGCACCTGCGGCTCGGCTTCGACACCCGTTCCGCCATCTCGCCCGGCACGGCGAAGACCGCGGCGGAGGGCATCGCGCTGGGCGGGCGCGTGCGGCGGAACGGGCAGATCGTCCGCGTGCCGCACGGCCACCGCACCCGGCGGATCGACTTCGGCGCAGGCCCGCGGACGGCGGTGACAATCGGATGGGGCGATGTCAGCACCGCGTTCCACACCACGGGCATTCCGAACATCGAAGTTTACGCCGCCGTCCCGCCCGCGGCGGCGCTTGCGGCAAGGCTCGGCTTTCTGCTCGAACCCTTGATGTCGGTCCCGCTCGTGCGCGATGCCGTGGCCCGGCGCGCCGGAACGGTGCGCGGCCCTGACGCCGGGGCGCGGGCCGGGCGTCCGTCGTTCGTGTGGGGCGAGGCGGAGGCCGCAGGCGTGCGCCGGACCTGCCGGATGCGGACCGCGAACGGCTATGATTTCACCGTGAGCAGCGCGCTCGGCGTTGTTTCCTCGGTGCTGGGCCGGCCGCCGACGCCGGGGTTCTGCACGCCGTCGCGCTTGATGGGGCGGGACTTCGCGTCCGGCCTGCCCGGGTCGGGCGCGATGACCGTGACATAAGGCCGGCGGTTCACGCTCCGGTGTTTCGCGCGATTTCGGGCGACATGCCATGCAGCCATCCCGCCGTTGCGCCGTTGTGCCGCCATGATCAGCACCCGCGCCCATGCCTGGACCGATTACCTGCTGCCGCTCGGCATCGCAGCCCTTGCCGCCAGCGGGCGGTTTGGCGGCCCGGTGCGGCGCATCATGCAGGTCGGGCCGGCCTGGCACCTCGGCTACACCCTGCTGACCCGCTACGAGGGCGGGGCCGTGCCGCTGCTCGGCATGCGGACCCACCTGGCCTGCGACGCCGCGGGGTCGCTGTCCTTCCTGGGCGCCGGGCTGCTGCTGCGCCGGCAGAGGTCGTCGCACCGCCTGTTGCTGGCGGCCATCGGCCTGGGCGAGCTTGCGCTGATTAGCATGACCGACCGCGAACCGCCGCGCCGCCTGCGTTGACGCCATGCCGGAGGACTCCCCATGGCCGACGATCCCGCCAGCCGTCACCAGTTGCCGGGCCAACTTGCCTGATCCTGACGGCTCTCCCATGTGTGGCGAAGAGGGCCGTCGCCAGCGCAGCGCATGGCGCGGGCATACGGTCCTGGTCGGGGCTTGCGCCACGGGGCGGGCCGGCTGCTTCAAGGATTGAACGCCATGCCCATCCACATCCCATTCGACAACAGCTACGCCCGCCTGCCGGACCGCTTCTATGCCCGCGTCGAGCCAACCCGCGTCGCAGCGCCCCGGCTGCTGCGGGTCAATTCCGCCTTGGCAGAGCAGCTGGGGATCGACCCCTGCAGCCTGGGCGGTCCCGAGGCGACGGAGGTTTTCTCCGGGAATGCCGTGCCGGAGGGCGCGGAGCCGATTGCCCTCGCCTATGCCGGGCACCAATTCGGCGGCTTCTCGCCGCAGCTCGGGGATGGGCGGGCCATCCTGCTGGGCGAGGTCGTCGGGCGGGACGGGCGGCGGCGGGATATCCAGCTCAAGGGGTCCGGACCCACGCCGTTCTCCCGCCGGGGCGACGGTCGTGCCGCGTTGGGGCCGGTGCTGCGCGAGTACCTCGTCAGCGAGGCCATGGCAGCCTTGGGCATCCCGACGTCCCGGACGCTGGCCGCGGTTGCCACGGGGGAGGCGGTGGTCCGCGAAACGCCGTCCGCGTCGGCACGTTCCAATACTTCGCCGCCCGCAGCGACATCGAGGCGGTGCAGACGCTGGCCGACCACGTGATCGCCCGGCACTACCCGGACGCGGCGGGCGCCGGCAACCCCTACCGCGCCCTGCTGGACGGCGTGATCGCCCGGCAGGCGGACCTCCTGGCGCAATGGATGCTGGTGGGTTTCATCCATGGCGTGATGAACACCGACAACACCGCCGTGTCCGGCGAGACCATCGACTACGGCCCGTGCGCCTTCATGGACGCCTACGACCCGGCCGCGGTGTTCAGTTCCATCGACGGGGGCGGACGCTACGCCTACGCGAACCAGCCCCGGATCGCGCACTGGAACCTGGCCCGTCTCGCCGAGGCCCTGCTGCCGCTGCTCGGGGACGGCCAGGACGCCGGCCTGGCCTCCGCGCAGGAGGCGCTGGCCGCCTTCGGCCCGCGATTCGAGACGGCCTACTTCGGCGGGCTGCGGCGGAAGGCTGGCTTTGCTGCGGAGCAGGAAGGCGACACCGCCTTGGTCCAGGACCTGCTGACCCGCATGGCGGAGAACTCGGCGGATTTCACGCTGACGTTCCGGCGCCTGTGCGCCGCGGCAGCCGGGCCGGAAGGGGACGCCGCCGTGCGGATGCTGTTCGACTGTAAGCGATGTTCTGCGGCCCTTCGGTCGCCCGTGCGGGCGCTCAGTGAACGGTCCGTGGGGCCCAGTGCCAGGGCATGAGTTCGTCGATGCGGCTCTGGGGCCAGCTGTTGACGAGACGCGTCAGCAGATCGGTGAAGTAGGTGTGCGGGTTCACGCCGTTGAGCTTGCAGGTTTATGCCGCGCGCCGAACTATGCCGAACGGATTCGTTTT
>CAXSEX010000390.1:0-4648 GCA_964236415.1 uncultured Acetobacteraceae bacterium
TCATCATACGTCAGGGCACAGCAGGCGAGCGAAATTTCATGCGTGGCCCCTGGGGCTAAGGGGACGATGCGGGTCAGCCAGCCCCCAAACGGTCCAGGGTTCGCCGTGCGCCGAAAAGGCCGGCCACAGACAAAGGGGGGAACCGCAATGCTGCACCCACCAAGCAAAGAGGCCGGCATGCACAGGCCCGGCGCCGTCTCTTGAGGCGGCAGCGGCGGGCCGACGCACGTCCGCTGTGACGTGCGTCACAGTTCCGCGCATGGCGTCGGGCGCACTCTGCCTAGGCAAAGCCAACAAACCTGTGGATGCCGCCATGCACGTCAGCCCCTGTCCGAGCCGCCTGCAACGCGCCCTGAGCGGCGGCGCAAGTCCGTGGCCCTCGTCACGCCCGCCCAGGATGGTGCCCGCCCGCCACGCGCTGCGCGGGTGCAGGCCGCCCTGCTGCCGCTGGCAGCGCTGGGCGCCGGCCTGATATCGGCGGCGCGTTCGCGACCCAAAGTGGGGTCGGGGTGGTGGTCGGGCTGTGGGGCGCGGACGCCGCCGGGCACGTCCCGGACGCCGCCTGCACGGCCGCCCTTGCCCGCACCCTCCTGCCTGCGTGGGCCGCCGGTGGCGCGGCCAAGGTGGCAATGGCCGCGTCGCAGTGAAAAGACCCCTGAAGCTTAAGCTTTGAACCCACAACCAACAGGAAACCAAGCCATGGTCAGCTATGCATGGAACGGCAAGTCGGGCGCCTACCTCGACCCGGCGCAATGGACGCCCGCCGCCGTCCCGCTCTACGGCGAGGACACCACCGCCGTGATCGCGGACGGGTCTGCCGCCTTGAGCGACGCCGAGCCGAACGGCATCACGCTTGTGCTGGGACGCACCTTGTCACAGCCGACCCTGCGGCTGAGCAACGCGGCTTTCGGCCCGGCAATGACGCTGGAGGTGAACGCCTACGCCTCGCTCGCCATCGACGGCTACGACACCAACTACGGCAGCATCGTGGTGGAGGTGCCGGGCGGCCCCGGCTTTGCCGATCTTTATGCGGGCACCGGCCAGTATGGGCAGTTCAACCAGTACGGCAGCGTGATCCTGCGCTCCAAGGCCGGGCTTAATTTCAGCGGCACCATGGACAACGGCGGCCTGATCGACCTGGCCGGCGGCTTCTTCAACTTCAACGGCGGCCTGCTGACCGGCACCGGCACGATCAGGTTTTCGGACCCGTACAGCGTCATGAACGTGCAGGCCTCCGTGGGTCCCGGCCAAACCTTCGCGCTTAACAAGGGCGAGCTTTCGCTCGAAAGCCTTGGCATGTTCCAGGGCACCGTCGCGGGCTTCGCCAGCAGCGCCGCGAGCCTCAGTTTCGGCACGCTCAGCTTCGATGTCGCTACCTACGCCCGGGACGGGGATGACGAGCGCCTGGTCCTGACCCGGGGCGGCGCGGCCGTCGGCGAGGTCCGGCTCGCCGACACGCCGGACACGCAATACGCCGTCACCCGGATGTTCGGCGAAACCATCGTCACGCCGGCGGAGGTTTACAGCGACGGCAGCATTCCCGCGGCCATCCTGGAAGGGACCGTGACGGTCCGGGGCGCCGAGCCGGACAACCAGGCCGTCGTGCTGGGCGGCTTGCAGACCGCGTCCGCGCGGGCCGGGGCAACCCTGGTTCTGGACAACGCCACGTTGGGGCCGAACCTGCTGCTGACCGTCACCTCGCCGATCTCCACGGAGCGCCAATACGTCGCACTCACCGTCCAGGGCCAGAGCGCCAACAACGGCGAGATCGACGTGCTCCCCTCCGCCGGCGGGACATCGGGCAACGGCAGCTATCTGACCGTCAACCTCGGCGACGGCTCGCAGTTCAACCAGGACGGGACGGTGGAGGTCATCTCGCCCCAAACCCTGTTCAACTCGACGATCCTTTTCACAGGGCCTGGGATATTGAACAACGACGGCTTGATCTACGTGGGGTCCAGAAGTTCCGCGACCTTCGCGTCGGCCGTCACTGGGGCGGGGACCATCACCGTGGGCGGCGGCAACGCCTTTTTCTCCTCGGACGCCGGAACGCAGACGATTGACTTCCTCGGCGGCACCCTGCGGCCCACGCTGGGCCTCGCCGCGACCATCAGGGACTGGAACAACAACGGCACGATCGGCTTCGGCAATGGCCCGGCAGGCCCGGCGATCGACGCCGTGGCCTTCAACCAAACCTCCGAGTCCGGCGGCGACCTGCGGCTGCTGTCCGGCGGCAAGGACGTGGGCGACCTGCGCCTGCTCGGAACCTACGCGACCTCGGACTTCAAGGTCGCCCTGGTTGCTTCCTACGAGACCGGCATCACCGTGAGCGGGCACCTGCCAGGCTCCTGATCCTGCCTGCCGCGCCGGGACGGCGCAGGGCGCAAGCACCGTGCAGCGCCCGTCCACGCTGCCTCGATCCATGCGAAACCCCGGGAAGCCGCCATGCCGCCCACCAGCCAGCCCGTTTCGTCCCGCCCTGGCCGCGTTTCCTTGCCGGCCTTGGCCCGCTACCCCGTCGCCGTCCCGCTCGCCGCCGTCGCCGCCGGCGCGCTCGCGCCGGGAGCGGCGGCGGCGGCCCACGCGGCCCTGCCCGCCACGGTGCCGCTGCTCGTGTTCCTCGCGGTGCTGGCGACCGAGATGACGCCGCCCACGCGGCAGGAGGCGGGCACCGCGCTGCTGATCCTGGCCACCGCGGCGCCGGGCTTCCTGGCGGTGCAGGCCGCGAGCGCCTGGCTCGGCCTGCCCGGCGACCTCGCCTTCTCAGCTGCGGTCATGGCCGCCTCGCCGGTCGCGGTCTCAAGCGGCGTGCTGAGCCAAAGCTTCGGCTTGCCCGCGCGCCCGGCGGTGTGGGCGGCGCTGCTCGGCCTGGTGAGCGGGCCAGCCGTTCTGCCCATGGCAGCGGCGCTCGGGGGCGGCGCGGGCCTGCTCGACCCGGCAGGCCTCGCATGCCGGGCGGTGCTGCGCGGCGCGCTCCCGGCCCTGGCCGCGCTCGCCGCCCGGCAGACGGCGTCGGGCCTTGTCGCCCCCCTGCTGCCGGCGCTGGGCGGCTCGGTCGTGCTCGCGCTGCTGCCTCTGGGACTGGCGGCCGGGGGTGGGCTGCGGGCGGCCGCGCTCGCGATGGCGGACGACGGCGCGGCGGTCGTCGCCGTGGCCTTCGGCACGCTCGCCGCGCGCGCCGCCGCCGCGTCGCTCATCGGCTTGCTGGCAAGGGGCGGGCGGGGCAGGCTGACGCTTGCGGTGGCCGGGTCGGCGCAAAACGTGAGCTTCGCCTGGGCCGCCTGCGTCGGGGGGCTGCCGCCGCGGTCCGACCTCGTCTTCGCCGCGGCGTTTGCGGTGACCATCGCGACGCCGGGCGCGCTGCGGCTCGTGCTGGCCGTGGCCGGGCGGCACGAGGCGCGGCACCTGCACGCCGTCGCGGTGGCGCCCGCCGCGGGTAGCAGGCGGTGAGAAGCATCCAGCATACCGCGCCCATTTCGGGCAAGAGGAGAGCACCATGTTCGCCATCCGACCGCAGCCAGCCTCGGTCCGCCGGAGACGGCCCATCCAGGCCGTTTCCACCACACTCGCGACAGCACCTCGCCGTGCATGGCCGGATTGCCGCCACACGCGCCCGCCGGCTGTACAGGCCGGGACCGCCGGGGTATGCCATGCCGCACCATGATGACCGCGCAGTCCTGGCCGATCTTCTGGCCCCCCAGCCGGCGATTTACTGGGCAGATCTTGTTCTCAGCGCCGGCGGGGGCTGGGCAGCCTTCGCCCTGGCCCTCGGCGCCCCGCCCGCCGTCGCGATTGCGCTGACGGCCATCAGCGTCCTGCTGCTCTACCGCGCGCTTTGCTTCATGCACGAGATCAGCCATCACCGCGCCCGCCTGCCCCGGTTCGAGGCCGCCTGGAACCTGCTGATCGGGTATCCCCTGCTGTCACCCGCCTCGACCTATGCCGAGGTGCATTTCGACCACCACCGCACCGCCACCTACGGCACGCGCGCCGACCCTGAGTACCTCCCCTTCGCCCATTCCATCTGGCTTAGCATGGCGTTCTGCCTGCAAAGCCTGGCGATGCCGTTCGGGCTTGCGTTGCGCTTCCTCGTGCTGGGCCCGGTCGCCCTGGCGATGCCGGCGCTGGAACGGGTGCTGATCGCCCGCGCCTCGGCGATGGCGATCAATCCGCATTACCGCCGCATCGTCACGCCCAGCCTGCGGGCGGAGCTGCGGCGGGACCAGGCTTTTGTCCTCGTTTTATGGGCACCGGTGCTGATGCTGGTCGGCGCGGGCGCCTTGCCTTTCCGCCTGCTGCTGCTTTGGCTGCTGGTCTTTGCCGCGATCAACGCGCTGCGTACCCTGGCTGCCCACGCCTACGAGAGCGACGGCCAGGCAATGGACCGCGCCGGCCAGCGTGCCGACTCGATCGACATCCCGGGCGGGCTGCTCACGGAACTCTGGGCGCCGCTCGGCCTGCGCTACCACGCCATCCATCACCGCTTCCCCGGCCTTCCCTACCACGCCCTGCCGCGCGCCCACCGCCGCCTCGCCGCGGCCTCGCCGGCCACGACCGGCCCGGGCCTGTTCGCGTGCTTGTGGGCGCTGTTGCGGAAGGGCTGGCGGCGCCAAGCAGATGCCGGACTCATGCTGAACCGGTATCAGAG
>CAXSEX010000391.1:0-4023 GCA_964236415.1 uncultured Acetobacteraceae bacterium
AGAACCCCGGCGCCCCCAGCCCCGCATACCGGAACACGTCCAGCCCCGTCCGCGTCGCCGACCCCGGCGAAGTGCCCGGCATTTGCGCCATGTCCAGCGCCGATTCGAAGCCGAGCAGATGCCCGATTTCGTGCTCCGCCGTGCCGATCAGGTCGTAGCGCCCAGAGGCCAGGTCCGTCCGCGCCGTCGCGAACGTCACCTGCGGGTTGGAGGAAAACTCGATGGCCCCGTCCTGCACGGCGCCCGTGGCGAAGCCGAGCGCCCGCGCTTCCGCCGTGGTCAGCGTGATGCGGGAAGACGGCCCCGTCGCCGGCAGGTGCGCCACCGCCGCCTGGTCCGCGGCACTCCGGGCATCCGCCGCCAGCGCGTTGGAAAACCCCGCATACGAGATCGTGCCGAAGCTCGGCTGCGTCGCCCCCAGCACCGCGCCCCCGCCGGCACCAGTGCCGAGGTCGCGGAAGCCGATGCCGATGCTCACCGCGACGGGGTCGTTGACCACCGCCGACCACGCCGCCGCCGCCGCGGCGAAGGCTTGGGCCTGCGCATCGCTCAGCGTGTCCCCGGCCACCTGCGAAAAGGTGAAGCTCAGCGCCTCGGCCGAACCCGCCGTGGCGAGCAGCCCGCCCGCCACCAAGCCGATCCGAACCAACGCGCGTGCCGCCATGACCAACCCTCACTTCGAGTTGATCGAACCTACCATAAACACGCGCCGTCAGGGCAAATTCATTTTGATACCGGAGCGCCGCTCCCGCCGCCGTGGCGAGACGGGTCAGGCCGCCGCGGCCGCCTCGTCCGAGCGGTCGAGCAACGCGGCCAGTTCCCGGGCCAGCCGCACAACCCGGGGCCAGCCCGGCGCCCGGAGATAAGCCTCGTCAGGCTGCTCGGTCCCAAGCGCGTCAAACAGCGCATTGAGCGCCGACGTGAGCGCCCGGACGGCACCGGCCTCCCCGGCGCTTCTCAAGAACCAGCCAACGCACTGGTCGGGATCATCGGCCAGCTTCGTGTCGTCGTAGAAGAAGTGCACGACATCGGTGAAATTATCCTGCTTCTCCGATGGCCCATGCTCAACCCAAACCTGTTTCTGATGCGCTTCGTCGCACAAGCTGCCTGCATATTCGCGGAGGTCGAGCCGCATGGTGGGATAGCGGACCTCTCTCATGGTTGATGCCACGTCGTCCATCCTTCGTACTCGCGCAGAGGAATATGAGCCTGCACAGCGTTCCTGGCGATAGAGCCAAGAATAGGTTGCCCACCACGCCCGATGACCCGGCCGTTGAGGCGCACGACGGCATGGTCCTGTTGCTGGGTCGGCTGCGAGTTGTTGGGATTGCCGCGGTCGATCCGCACGCCGTTTCCCGGATTTCGGGGATCGGTCCAACGCCATCCTTCGCCCTTGTTCGTCGCCCCGCTATCGCCCCAACCAGGAGGCATCCGGGACCGCACCCCGGCCGGTACCCAGCCCGGTGCCGCCATCGGCGGCCAGCCCAGCCCGCGAAGCCGCTAAGCCGCCCCCGCCTCCGCCGGCATCGCGTCCCCCGCCCGGCGGGCGCCCCCCGCCTTGCTCGATCCAATGAACCCCACCATCACGGACGCCGCCAGGCACAGCGCCCCCGCCGCCATGAACGCCCCCAGGTAGCTCCCCGTGCCCATCCGGATCAGCCCGGCTGTCCACGCCGCCGTCGCCGCGCCCATCTGGTGCATCGCCGCGATCCAGCCGAACATCACGGGCGCGTTCTCCTCCCCGAAGCACCGCGCCGCCAGCCGCACCGTGGGCGGCACGGTGGCGATCCAATCCAGCCCGTAGAACACCGCGAACACCCCCAGGCCCGCATACCCCGCGCCCTCCCACCCCGCGCCGAACGCGAACGGCAGGAACAACAGGCTCAACCCCCGCAGCCCGTAGTACCACGCGAGCAGCGCCCGGTTGTCCCACCGGTCCGACAGCCAGCCGGACAGCGTGGTGCCCACCATGTCGAACACCCCCATGGCGGCCAGCAGAGACGCTCCCAGCACCTCCGGGATGCCGTGGTCGATGCAGGCGGGGATCAAATGCGTGCCGATCAGCCCGTTGGTGCTCGCCCCGCACACGAAGAACGAGCCGCCCAGCAGCCAGAAGTCCCGCGACCCCGACCCGGCGCGCAGCGCCCCCAGCGCCCGCACCGCCGGGTTGACGGTGGGCGCCACGCGCGGCACCACCGCCGACCCGCCATAGGGCGGAATGCCGAGGTCGGACGGCCGGTCCCGCATGAACAGCAGCACCGGCAGGATCAGCGCCGCCGCGACGCCCGCCACCACGGCGCTCACGGCCCGCCAGCCCACATGCTCCGCGAGGTATGCCAGCATCGGCAGGAACACCAGCTGCCCCGTCGCCGTGCTGGCGGTCAGCACGCCCACCACCAGGCCCCGCCGCGTGCTGAACCACCGGCTCGCCACCGTGGTCGCCAGCACCAAGGCCGTCACCCCGCTGCCGCCCCCCACCACCACGCCCCACAGCCCCACCAGCTGCCACGGCGCCCGCATGAACGGCGTGAGCGCGACGCCCGCCGCGACCACCGCCAGCGCCGTGCCCACCGTGCGCCGCAGCCCGAACCGCTCGATCAGCGCCGCCGCGAACGGCCCGACCAGCCCGAACAGCGCGATGTTCACCGCCACCGCGAACCCGATCACCGCCCGCGACCAGCCGAACTCGCTCTCAAGCGGCACGATCAGCACGCCCGGCACCGACCGCACCCCCGCCGCCACCAGCAGCACCAGGAACGTGCACGCCGCCACGACCCACGCCGGATGCACCCGCTTCATGCCCGAACCCCTTGTGTTGCCAGGTTAGGTGTATATGCACGCAATGGAGGTGGCAACCAGGCGTTCCTCCGGCACGGCCTCAGGGCGGCGAGGCCGGCCTCTGCTGAGGCGCCGAGGGCTGGGGCGCAGGCAGGAGGACCACCTGCGGCGCTATCTGCTTCGAGGCCAGGATGGCCTGAGCCAGCGTGTTGGTCAGGTCACGCAGACCGGCATTCACCTTTTCAGGCAACGCATCAACCTTGTCGGACAGCGCGGACACCCTGCTATCCACCCGGGCGATCTGCACGCCAAGAAACGCGATGCCGCCGATCACCACGGTGGAGATCACGGTGATGGTGACCTTGATCCAGTCGAAAGCACCTTCCAGCCGGGCCAGCCGCTCGCCCATCTGGTTCAAGCTGGAAGAAGGCCCTGGCGGGACCGGACCTCCGCCGTCCGGCATCTGGGGGCGCTTCCTTTTCTCCAGGTCGCGCTTCCACCGATCAATGTTGTCGTAGGCGACGTTGCTCACGCCGATGTCGCATTCCCGCGCTTCATCGCAGCGATGACCTCATCCAGTTGCTTGGAAACTTCATCGGTTTTCTGGTTCAGCGCTTGCCGCAGTTCCGGATTCTCGGTGGCGGCTGCGATCTCAGCGACCGCCCCGTAAAGCGACACAACCGCGCTTGTCAGGCCGAGGACCATGGCGTCGAGGCGCGCGAGTTCCGGTCGATGATCTGGGACAGGAAGGTAGGTCATGCCCGGGTGCCATGGCAGCGTTTCATGGAGAAAGCGTAGCGGGCGGCGTTGCATCGGCGCAAGGGCCTGCGCCGGCCTCCGCTTTCGCCACGCCCTCGCCCGCCTCACCGCAGCATGCGCGTCAACCCCTGCCCGCTCTTCCCGTCCAGTTCCGCCCGCTCGATCGAGCCGTCCCCGTCCGGGTTCGCCGCGTTGAACATCTGCTCGACGTAGGCCAGGTACTCCGCCTTGCTCACCGTGCCGTTCTCGTCCGCGTCCGCCGCCCGGAACGCCCCGCCCTTCCTTTTGTTCGCCGTCCTACGCCGCCAGGCGTTCCGGGTTTGCCGCCCGGCCGCGCAATTTCCTTGCATTTCCCGCGGCGCCCACCGAAACTATTCCTGCGAACCAGGAGCACCCCCATGGCCAAAGGTCAGCAGAAGTCCAACCGCGAAGCCAAGAAGCCCAAGGCGTCCAAGACCGCCGCCGCCACCAAGGCCGCCGCCGCCA
>CAXSEX010000391.1:4033-4643 GCA_964236415.1 uncultured Acetobacteraceae bacterium
CCGAACCTATTCCCAGCCAACCAGGAGCGACCGCCATGCCCAAAGGTGAACAAAAGCCCAACCGCGAAGCCAAGAAGCCCAAGGCATCCAAGCCCGCCGCCAAGGGCAAGGACGCCGCCAGCACCACCCCGCCGCCCCGCCCCGAACCCGGCAAGAAGTAGCCTCCGCCCGGCCGCCGCGCCCGCCCCCTCAGCGCGGCGGGCGCGACGCTTCCAGCCCGCCCGCCCCGGTGCCGTCCGGACGCGCCTCGTCGCCGGGGCGCAGCACGTCGAGCGGCCCGAACGGCAACATCCCCCGCTCCGTCGGCAGGTCCTCGGCGGTCCAGCCGCCGCCCAGCGCCCGGATCAGCGACACCGTGGCCTGCATCCCGCCCGTCCTGAGCTGCACCCCGCCCGTGGCCGTGGTCAGCGCCGTTTCCTGCGCCACCACCACATCGACGTAGTTGATCAGGCCGCCCACATAAAGCTGCTGCGTCAGGTCCCGCGCCCGGTTCGCGGACGCCACCGCCCGCTTCTGCGCGTCCCCCTGCACCCGCAGGCTGGCGTTCACCGTCAGCGCGTCCTCCACCTCCCCGAACGCCGCCAGCACGGTGGCGCGGTAGCCGTCCCGC
>CAXSEX010000392.1:0-4640 GCA_964236415.1 uncultured Acetobacteraceae bacterium
GCGGGCATCACCTACGCGCTCTGCCACGCCGCATGATGGCCAAAGTCCAGATAAGCACGCCGTCCACGATCTCGACCGGCACCGGCTTGGCGCCGGCGCGGAACGCCGCCTCGAAGGCCAGTTCCAAGTGCATCTCAATCTGCAGTGGCGTGCACAGCTTCTGGGCCAGCAGGTCGAGGGCGCCGGCGTCGATGACGTCAGCCACCTTGACCCCGTCCTCGGCACAGGCCGCGAGGAGCCAGGCCATGTAGTCGCGCTGGTGGCCGGCGACCCCGTCGTACCGGCGCAAATCGCTCCGCGATTTCGCCGCGAACACCGAAGTGCGATAACCGACCTGTTCCATATCAGGGCGGCGCAGATCGATGCGCAGCTTGGGGCGGGCTGCGAGCAGCATGGACAGCAGGCCACCTCCGCCAGCGACCACCTCCATCAGGCGCTTGAGGCCGGTCAGCGTCCTCGGCGGGTGCAGGTCCTGGGCTTCGTCCACGATCAGCACCACCGGGCGTAGAACAACGCCTCGATCAGAGTCGAAAGCGTCACGCGGGCCTTCTCAGCGAAATCGCGGAGCGATTTGCGCGGCACAGCCAGGCTGCGCGACACCGCGACGCGGCCGGCGCGGGTCAGCTCGTCCTCGATGCGGGCGAGGAGGTGCGTCTTGCCCGACCCCACGAAACCGGACAGGAGCACGAGGCGCCCGGTCTGCACGGCCGAGCACATTTCGCGCACCACCGTGCGCTGGTGGTCGGTCCCGCGCAAATCGCTCCGCGATTTCGCTGAAAACACCCCAACGCCGTGGAGCGGGCGCTTGAAGCCGAAATGGGCTTGGACATCGGCCAGCATCAGGCGCCCCGGCCTTTTTGGACCGGCTCTTCTGGTGTTTTCAGTAGCGATAAAGCGGAACCGCGCCGCGCGACAACTGGTACGGACCGAACCGCTGGCCGCCATGCTCGACAAAAAATTCCTGGCCGAACAAGCCCCAGAGCAGCGTCACCGTTTCGCCCGTGAGTTGGGGCTCGACCTCGTAAGTCGTGCCCTCCACCGACACCGTGGCGTCGCCGGCGACCGTGCGCCGCTCGGGCTCGCGCGCGAAGGCGCAGAACCGCTCCCACGAGCACATGGCGCGCACGCCGCCGGCCGTTGTTGCAGGTGACCAGGTAGCACCGCAGCCAGTAGGTTCGCCTCCGCCTCGTCGGCAGGCGCATGGAAGTGGCAAAGCGTCTCGTGCGCGTCCTTGACCGTCCGGAACGGCCGTTCGACCTTGCCTTTGGCGCGGGCCGGCGTCCGGCGCTCGTCCGTCGACGGCGGCACGTGGGTCAGCACGCGTACGCCCAGGCTGCCCATCACCGACCGGAACACCTTGGCGCGGCCCACCGGCCCGTTGTCCATGTGCAGCGCGGCCGGGATGCCCTGGAATGGCAGCTCGGCCTTGGGCTTGGGGGCCATAGACGCAGCGGTATTCCTGGTATGAGGCCCCCGAGCGGTCATCGACGACGGAGAACAGCATGAGGGTCGGCTTGCCGCGGCCCTCCTCGACCCAGAGCGGCGCCTTGACGTCTTCAGGTCGGACGGGCTCATGTCGAAATGCCACAGCTCGTTGGCGCGCTTGGCTTGGAAGCGAACCGCAGCAGCCGGCCGGACCACGCGCGCGTGGTCAAGGCCCGCGCTGCGCATGAACCGATCGAGCGTCGGGCGCTTCAGCAGCCCTTTGGGCGCCCGCACCAGCCCGTCGGGCGTCTCGACCCCGGCGTCCTCCAGCAGCTCAGCCGCAAACCGCTGCGCGGTTTCGGCGAGATCGCACGTCGGGTCGAGAGCCGGTGGCCCTTCTTGTTGGATGTGCGCACCTTCAGCGCGGCGGCGATCTCGGCGTAGCGCTCCATCTCGGCTTGCGGCGCCGCCTTTGTCATGCCGTGGTCAGCCCGGCGCACGGGCTTGGGCCGGGTCAGCTCGCGCAGGCTCCGGCACACTGTGGATTCCGAAATCCCGTAGGCCTGGGCCGCACGAGCAACCACGTCAGCACGGGCGGGATCGCGAGGCGGGAGCAGCGACAAGCGGCGGCGCAGATAGATGAGCATGCCGCCCGGCGTCGTGGTGTCGATGCTTTCCGTCAGCGACATCAGGCCCACGCCTTGGCGCTCCAGCGTCTCGGCCGTGGCGATCAGGGTTTTCAGCGACCGCGCGAGGCGGTCCAACTTTCAAACAACCAGGGTGTCCCCGGCCCGCAGCACGTCGCCGAGCACGCGGGCAGAAAGCGCGAGCATCAGCGCGCCGCCATTGTCAGGCAGCGAGAGCAGAAATCGCCGATGAGGGCGAGCACGGCCGCCGATGAAGGCAGGCCGCTACATGTAGGGATGCCCAAGCTGACCATCGAAAATGGCCGAGAACCCGGGCGTGAGCCGGAAACGCCGACGATCTCGCGCCAGAGCGCCGATGATCTCGGGTCGCTGCACCTGGGAATCAAGCGAGGCCCGGAATCGCCACCCCGAACGTTTGCAGCAGCAGCAGCAGGTTGAGCGCCAGCACGAGCGCCGTGGCAACCCCTGCCACAATCCCCGTGACGCGGCCCGTGCGGTAGGTGCTCATCACGTCCGCGCGGCGCACCAGCAGCACCAAGGCCACCATGGGAACCGGCAGCACGAGGCTCAGCACGACTTGGCTGGCAATCAGCGCCTGCGTCGCGTCCACCCCCCAGGCCACCACCGCAAAGGACGGCACCATGGTGACCAGGCGCCGCAGCCACAGCGGGATGCGGAAGCCGACGAAGCCCTGCATGATGACCTGGCCCGCCATCGTGCCCACTGCCGAACTCGACAAGCCCGAGGCGATCAGCGACACCATGAACACGCCCGCCGCGGCGCCGCCGAACAGGGGCACCAGCGTGTGGTAGGCGGTCTCGATCTCGGCCACCTCCTCGTGCCCGCCGTGGAACGCGGCCGCGGCCATCATCACCATCGCCATGTTGACCAGCCCGGCGAGGGCCAGCGCCACGACCACCTCGATGTTCGAGTAGCGCAGCAAGGCCCGGCGCTCCGCCTCGTTGCGCGCCGGGGCGCGGTCCTGGGTCAGGCTGGAATGCAGGTAGATGGCGTGCGGCATCACCGTCGCGCCCACGATGCCGACCGCAAGCGTCAGCGCGCCGGGGTCGGCGAGGCGCGGCAGCACGGTGCCGATCCCCGCGGCGCGCCAGTCCGGCGGCACCAGGAACAACTCGATCAGGTAGCTCAAGCCGATGGCGCCCACGAGGCTGCCGATGATGAGCTCAACCGGCCGGTAGCCCCGGTTCTGGAAGGCCAGGATGCCAAAAGTAATGATTGCGGTCACGACCATGCCCCCTATCAGCGGCATGCCGAACAGCAGCGAAAGCCCGATGGCACCGCCTAGGAACTCGGCCAAATCCGTCGCCATCGCCGCAGCCTCACTCACCGCCCACATGGCCCACACCACGGGCCGCGGGAAGTGTTCGCGGCACAGCTCGGCGAGGTTGCGGTTGGTGACGATGCCGAGCCTGGCCGACAGACCCTGGAACAGCATCGCCGCGGCATTGGCAAGCAGAACGACCCACAACAGGCTGTAGCTATACTTGGCGCCTGCCTGGATGTTGGTCGCGAAGTTGCCGGGATCGACGTAGGCGACCGAGCAGATGAAGGCCGGCCCGGCAAACGGCAGCACCGCGCGCAGGCCGCGGCGGCGCCCCGCCAGGGTGTCGCGGATCGCAGCCGTGGTTTGGTCGGTCAGGCTGGCATAGCCCTGCACCTTGCTCATCGCATCCCGCTTGCTGGTTGGCTCGGGCAGAATATAGCCTGGGCTACACATCCTGCAATATGGCTTGTTTTTGTGGTTTGACTAGATCATTGCGCCGAGGCATGGAGGCCGCACGCGGCGCGGGCCGGGCTGCCGGCCTGAACAGGACATGACGCGATGCCAGTGAAGCAGATGCCGGACCCGTCGAGCCAACCCGACATGCCGCAGGAGCCGGCGCAGGCGGACCGGTTCGGCCGGGCGCGGCAGGCCCGCTCGGCGACCTTGCTGGAGGATTACGCCGAGCTGATCGCCGACCTGCTGGCCACCGGCGGCGAGGCCCGCACCGTGGATGTCGCCCGCCGCATGGGCGTCGCGCACGCCACGGCGGTCAAGACGATTGCCCGGCTCAAGCGCGAGGGGCTGGTCACCGCCCTGCCCTACCGCGGCGTGTTCCTGACCGCGGCAGGCCATGCGCTCGCTGACCGGGTGCGGGCGCGGCATCGCCTGGTGGTGGAGCTGCTCGTGGCCGTCGGCGTGCCGGTCGAGGACGCGGAGGCCGACGCGGAGGGCATTGAGCACTATGTCTCCGACAGCACGCTGGCCGCCTTCGCCGGCTTCCTGCACGCCCGCAAATGAGGGGGCAACAGTTGCGCGCCGATAGCGTGCAACTCGCGATTGCAGGCAGTGTCGGTGGCATGCAGCCGGCGCCTCCCCAAGCCGTCCAAAAACATCGTTTGGCCCGGCCGGCAGATCCAATGGAAGTATAACAAGCATGCAGCCGATTTTGGGGACGCAGGGCCATTCGGTTCTGCTGCGGGGGGTTTGGCGTGAGCGGGGCGGGGTGACGGCTGCATGAGGCGGCTTTTCCGCTTTGCGGGGTGGCCCTGTGCCGTTCGCTGCCC